>CAKUDJ010000096.1 GCA_934644855.1 uncultured Elusimicrobiales bacterium | reverse complement strand
GGCGGCGTTAAAAGCAGCCGCATTGGGGGCGGAAGTGACCTTGGTTGAAAAAAACAAATTAGGCGGGGTCTGCCTAAATTGCGGATGTATTCCGTCTAAATCTTTATTAGATGCGGCCCACCGTTTTGAAACGGCCCGCCTCCTGCCGGCCTTGTGCGAAGACGGCGCCCAAACGGACGCGCAAAACTTAACCGGCAAATTATCTTGGGCCAAAATACAGGCCCGCCAACGCGCCGCCACCCAAAAATTAGTACAGGGGATTGCCGGCTTATTAAAAATGCGCAAAGTGCGCGTGCTGACGGGGGAGGCTTCCTTTGAAGATGAACACCGCCTGACGGTAAAAACGGCTGACGGCACGGAAGAAGTGCCCTTTGATGCGTGTATTATCGCCACCGGCTCCCAAGCGTTTTTCCCGCCTCCTTTTGATAAAGCCAAGGCGTTTTTGCTGGATAATTCCACCATTTTTGATATTCCCCGCCTGCCTAAAACGCTTACCATTATCGGGGGAGGCGTTATCGGTTGCGAAATGGCCGAACTCATGAACGGCTTTGGGGTGGCGGTCAATATCGTGGAAATGCAACCCCGCTTGTTGCCGCCCCTAGATGAAGGCGTGGCGCGCATACTTACGCAAAGTTTTACCAAACGCGGCATTAAACTGTTTACCGGGCAAACCGCCACCGGCGTAGTGCAGGAAAACGGAATGAAGCGCCTGACCCTGGCGGACGGAACCGTGTTAGAAAGTGAAGAAATTTTAGCCGCTATCGGCCGGACGGTGGATTTAACCGGGCTAGGACTGGAAAAGCTGAATATCCCGTGGACGCGCAAAGGCGTGCAGGTTAATCCCCAAACCTTACAATTAAAAGATAACATTTACGCGGTGGGGGACGTAAACGGACTTTGCCTGTTAGCGCACGCCGCCACCCGCCAAGGGGAAGTAGCCGCCGCCAACGCCTGCGGGCAAGCGGCCGTATATCATAATGAGTTAGTCCCCTCCGCCATTTACACCCGGCCGGAAATTGCCTGCGTGGGGCTCACCAAACAGCAGGCGGCCGCACAGGGCATAGAAGTAAAAGCCCAACGGGCCTTTTTACTGGCTTGCGGGCGGGCCCAAGCGCAAGACGAAACGGAAGGCTATTTTGAGTTGTTGTCCGATAAACAAACCGGCCGCTTATTGGGGGCCAATTTGTGCGGGGCCAACGCTACGGAAATCATCCATATTATTGCCGCGCTGCTAACGGCCGGGCTAAGTGTAGAAACGGCACGCGAAATTATTTTCGCCCACCCCACCGTAAGTGAACTTCTGGGGGAAGCGCTGTGGAAATAAACCCGTTTGTTATTGTACTCGTCCGCCCGCGGGACCCGAATAACATCGGGGCCTGCGCGCGGGCCATGGGCAACTTTGGCTTTAGCCAACTGCGCGTGGTGGACCCGTTCCCCCCGGTCTGGCGCGAAGCCGTCAGCGCGGTGGGCGCGCACGACATTTTACAGCACGCCCAATGCGTGGATACTTTAGACGAAGCCTTGCAAGATGTGGAATTTGCGTTAGCCTCCACCGCATTAAGAAACCGCGTCATTGAGCAAGAAATTATTTTCCTGCCGCAAATGGATTCTTTTTTACAACGCGCGCCCGGGCGGCGCACGGCACTAGTCTTCGGCAACGAAAAATCCGGCCTGTCCGGCGAAGATATTGCGCGGTGCAACGCGGTACTGAACATCCCCACCACGGCTAAACAACCGTCTATCAATTTGGCGCAAGCGGTGCTTTTGGTGTGTTATGAAATTGCCAAATGCCAAGGCTTACGCCCGTTGCGGGCCGCCAAAACCGGGGTTTATCCCACAGATGCCCAACGTGAAGTTGCCGTCCAAACATTGGATGCGCTGTTTACGGCCAGCGGCTTAAAGGCCGATTGGCCCGCCCTGCACCGTCAGGCACTTGTGCGGCAGGTTTTATCACGCCAAAACTTAGACCGCAGCGCTTTGTTTTTATTAAAAAACCTGGCAGAAAAATTAAAACAGCGTTTACATTAACCAATCAAGCCAAGGGGATTATATTTTGTTAGAATATAAGAAAGGAGAAGCCACCCATGAACTATAATATTTTGGTGATTAATCCGGGGTCCACTTCGGACGACATAGGCTACTACCGGGGCCAGAAACCGGTTTTTGAAGTGACGGTGCGCTACTCCATGACCGACCTGGAGCCGTACGAAGGCAAAAATGTATTGGAACAACTGCCTTTGCGTAAAAAATTAATTTTAGACTATCTGATAGACCACAACATCCCCTTGGAAGAAATTAACGCCGTTATCGGCCGCGGCGGGTTTATTAAGTCTGTTTCCGGCGGCGTGTACGAAGTCAACGAACAAATGTTGGCCGATTTAAGCTCCGGCAGATACGGGGGCATCCACCCCAGTAATTTGGGCGGTATTTTGGCGCAGGAAATTGCCCAAATTGCCCATTGCCCCAGTTTTATTGCCAACCCGGTAGTCATTGACGAATTACAACCCATAGCCCGCTATTCCGGGATGTTGGAAAACCCGCGCATTTCCATTTTTCACGCACTTAGCCAAAAACGCGTGGCCCGCATTATTGCCAACAAATTGGGCAAACAATATACGGAAATCAACTGCATTGTTTGCCACGGCGGGGGCGGGATTACCGTGGGGGCACACTGCAAAGGCCGCGTGATTGACGTAAACAACGGCTATGAGGGCGACGGCCCCATGACCCCGCAACGCAGCGGCGGAGTGCCGTCTTCCGGCCTGGTGCAAATGTGCTTCAGCGGCAAATATACGGAACGCGACATTAAATTAAAACTGCGCGGCAAAGGCGGCCTGGTAGCCTATACGGGCACGTCCGACGTAAAAGATTTGGAAGAATTTATCCGCACCGGCGTTAAACGCCCGGGCTCTATGATTTTTTGCACCCGCGAACAGGCCGAAGAAGCCCGCGATGCCATGGTGTACCAAATAGCCAAATACATTGGTGCCATGGCCGTTGTGTTAAAAGGGCAAGTGGATTTTATAGCGTTGACCGGCGGCCTGATGCACAGTAAAGTGATTCCGCAAAAAATAGGGGAATATGTCGGTTGGTTGGCCCCGTTGTATGTTTTCCCGGGCAGCGAAGAAAAAATTGCCCTGCGCGAAGCCGCCCAACGCGCGTTGGAAGACCCTTCCTGCGTAAAACGCTATGTATGATTTAGCTGTAAAATAAGGAGAATAAAGTATGAAATTTAAGAGTTTCGCTGACTTAATCAGCCAAGTAAAAGGCAAGTCCAACCGGGTGGTGGTTCCCGGGGCTAACAATAAAGAAGCCCTCGCCGCCATTAAAATGGCCGATGATAACGGCCTGATTTCCCACGGTATTTTAATCGGACCCATTGCCACCGTTAAGGCTATGGTAAAAGCAGCCGGTTTGCCGGAAGACAAATTTGAATTTATTGACTGCGAAGATGTGCCCACCATGTGTAAATTGGCCGTGGACCAAATTTTGGCCGGCAAAGGGGACTTTTTGATTAAAGGCCTGGTAGATACCAAATACTACATGAAAGCCATTTTGAATAAAGAAGCCCACCTGGTGCCGGAAGGGGCGCTGCTTTCCCACTTTGTGCTTTTCAGCACGCCTAAATACAAAAAACCGTTTGCCATTACGGATTCCGCGGTAGTTATTGCCCCCACCTTGGAACAAAAAGCCAAAATTGTGCAAAACGCCGTAAACACCATGCACAAATTGGGTTTGGCGGAACCGAAAGTGGCCGTGGTTTGCCCGGTGGAAAAAGTAAACGAGAAAATCCCCAGCACCGTGGATGCCGCCGCGCTCGCCCAAATGAACGCTGAAGGCAAAATTACGGGCTGCACCGTGGAAGGACCGTACGATTTTTATATCTCTATGTCTGCCGAAAGAGCCGCCGAAAAAGGCATTACCGGCAAAAAAGTAGCCGGAGATGCCGATATTTTGGTATTGCCGGACTTGGACGCCGCCAACCCACTCTACAAAGCCTTGGCGTTCTTCGGCGCGGATATGGAAGCCGCGGCGGTACTCGTGGGGCCGAAAATCCCCGTGATTTTGCCGTCCCGTGCGGACGACCCAAAAGTAAAGCTCAACGCCATTGCGCTTTGCTCTTACTTAAAGGACCAAAAATAAATCTAACCCGGCAAAGGGCGGGCATTTAGTTCCGCCCTTTGCTATGTGTATAGGCTATGAATAAAATTCTAAACTTTCTTAATAAACATTACCGCCGCTATCATGACCTGTTATTCTACTTGCTTACTTTGGCCGTGATTGCCCTGGCCACCCTGTCGGCCATACACATTACCAAACAAAAAAACGAACAGGAATACATTAATTTACAGGAAAAACAAATTGCCGTGGAAGAATTTACTATCCGGCAGAAACCCATTTATGTAGCCCTGCAAGAAGCCGGCTTAAATAGCCGGGAAGTTTTTGATATTGTAAACAAACTGGCCGAAGTGGCCGATACCCGCAAACTGCAAAAGCGCGATACTTATTCCATTTCTACCGGGCACGACGGCCAGTTTAATATGCT
>CAKUDJ010000095.1 GCA_934644855.1 uncultured Elusimicrobiales bacterium | reverse complement strand
CGAACGCGCCTTTGACCGCTATGGAGAGGCGTTGGGCATGAGCGGCTTTTTATCGTATGTATCTACGGATAAAGCATTCCGGGATGCGGCCCTGGAGCTGCAAATGCAAATCAGCCAATATATGGTAGATGTAGCCACCCGGCGCGATATTTACCGCGCCATCCGGGAATATACGGACGCCAAACCCCGCCTGCAAGGGGAAGAAGCCAAACTGGTTAAAGATATGCTTATCGGGTTCAAAAACAGCGGTATGGATTTGAACGATAAAGATTTGGAAGTGTTTAAGGCGCTTAACAAACAAAAAGCGGAATATATTATGAAGTTTGATAAAAACGTGCAAGAATATAAAGACCCGCTGACGGTTTCGCGCGAACAACTGGCGGGGCTCGGGGAAGATTATATTAATAAGTTGGAAAAAACCGCCGACGGCCGCTATCTGGTGACGTTGGACTACCCGGACTATGTACCTTTTATGCTCAATGCGGATGATGCCTCCGCCCGCCAACAATTAGAATATAAATACAACCGCCGCGGCGGGGTAGAAAACGTAAAACTGTTGGAAGATACCGTCACCCTGCGCCGCAAAATTGCGCATTTACTGGGCTACAAAACCCATGCGGATTTGCGGCTTAAAAACCGGATGGCCAAAAAGCCGTCTGCCGTGTTTGGTTTCTTAAAAGATTTAGAAAAAAAATTAAAGCCCATGGCTAAAAAAGAAGACCGGGAATTAATGGCCTATAAAGCCCAAAAAACCGGGCAGGAAGTTTCCACGTTATACCCGTGGGAAAGCGGTTATTGGAGCAACAAATACCGCAAGGAATACTTAAATTTAGACAGCGAAAAAATCAAAGAGTATTTCCCGTCCCAAGTGGTTATTGACGGTATGCTGGAGTTATTCGGCACGGTGTTTGGCATTGGGTTTGAGCCGGCGGATATTCCCACCTGGCACGCGGACGTAAAGGCGTTCAAAATTGTGGACGCGCAAACCAAAGAGGTTCTGGCCTATTTTTATATGGATTTATACCCGCGCGAGGGCAAATACAAACACGCCGCCTGTTTTGATTTGGTCTCCGGCGAACAAAAGCCGGACGGCTCCTACCAAAAACCGTTTGTGGCCATTGTAGCCAATATGAATAAACCTTCCCAAGAAACCCCCTCTTTACTTAAACATAGCGAAGTGGAAACCCTGTTCCACGAGTTCGGCCATGTGCTGCATAACGCGCTGACCAAGGCCAAATATTCGGCCCTTTCCGGCACGAACGTAAGCGGGGATTTTGTGGAAGTGCCTAGCCAGATGTTAGAGCGGTGGGCGTGGGACAAAACGGTCTTAAAATCCATCAGCCGCCACTATAAAACGGGCGAAGCGTTGCCGGACGATTTGATTGAGCGTATGCTGGCGGCCAAAAATTACGGGGCCGGCGGGCAGTATTTGCGGCAGAACTTTTTTGCCCAGTACGATATGGTTTTGCACACCCGCGCCCGCACGCCGGATTCCACCAAACTGTATTTTGATTTAACCAAAAAAGTACGCGGTTTGCCGCTTACGCCGGGCACCATTCCGCAGGCAGCTTTCGGGCACTTAATGGGCGGGTATGATGCCGGCTATTACGGTTATTTGTGGTCCGAAGTGATTGCCGAAGACTTTTTTGGCGAGTTTGCCAAAACAGGGTTGCATAATAATAAAACCGGGCTTAAATTCCGCCGGGAAGTATTGGAACGCGGCGGCACGTTGGACGAAGAAACCATGGTTAAAAACTTTTTAGGGCGCAAAACGTCCAACAAGCCGTTCTTAAAATCCATCGGTTTGAGCAAATAGGAGCTTTTTATGAATGTTGTGATTGGGATTGATGTAGGCGGTTCTACCACTAAAATTGTGGGCTATCAGGCCGACGGAACGCTGATAGCCATGGGCAAGGTGGAAGCGGCGGACCCGCTGACTTCGGCCTATGGCGCGTTGGGAAAATTTATTAACGAAAACAACCTGGCGCTGACGGATGTGTGCCAAATTATTTTAACCGGGGTGGGGGCCTCTTTATTTACCAAAGACGTTTACGGTATTCCCACCCGCACGGTGGACGAATTTGAAGCCATCGGCCTGGGCGGTTTGGCCCTTTCCGGCAAAAAAGAAGGGCTGATTGTAAGTATGGGCACGGGCACGGCCTTTGTGCGGGCCGGGCAAAACGGCAGCGTGCACATTGGCGGCTCCGGCGTGGGCGGCGGCACGGTACTGGGATTGTGCAGTAAATTGTGCGGGGCTACTTCGTTCCGCACGGTGGTGGAAATGAGCCGCGGCGGCCAGTTGGGCCGGGTGGACCTGAACATAGAAGACATCAGCAAAGGCGTGATTGCCACGTTGCCGCCGGATACTACCGCTTCTAACTTTGGCAAAATGGAAGACGGCGCCACCGCGCAGGATATTACGCTGGGCATTTTGAATATGACCTTTCAAACGATTGGCATGATGGCCGTTTTTGCCTGCCGCAACGACCAGGTAAAAGATGTTATTTTAACCGGCACGCTCACGCAAGTGCCGTATGCCAAACACGTGTTTGAGGCTCTGAAAAAAATGCACAAAGTGAATTTTATTATTCCGCCCAATGCTATTTATGCAACGGCCACGGGGGCGGCGCTTTCTTACATAACGGCTGCGCATAAGGGGTAAACCATGCAGGCGGATAAAGCAGCTTATAAAAAATCCAGTTTCGGCCCGGCGTTTTTGTTTTTGGATAGGCCCCGCCGCCAAGCCCTGGCGGTGTATTATGCTTTTTGCCGCTTAATGGATGATATTGCCGATGAGCCCGGCATCCCGGACCCGCAAGGCCAATTAAATTTTTGGCGGGCCGAAACCGAGCGCGCTTTTCACGGGGAGCCGCAAACGCAGTTAGGGCGGGATATGGCACAGGCGGCGCAATCTTTCGGTATGCCGCAGGACCGCTTTTTGCTGCTGATAGAAGGGATGGAGGCCGATTTGCAGGGCCGCCGCTATGCCAACTGGCAGGAGTTAGAATGGTATTTATACCGGGTGGCCGGCATTGTGGGGCGGGCCACCTTGGATATTTTGGGCGTTAAAGGCCCCAAGGCGGAAAACCTGGCCCGCAGTTTGGGTTTTGCCGTGCAAATTACCAACATAGTGCGTGATGTGCACGAGGATGCCGCCGCCGGGCGGGTGTATCTGCCCGCGGAGTTGTTGGGCAAACACGGCCTTACGCAACAGGATGTTTTGCAAAATACCCGGCCGGAAAAACTGGCGCAAGCGTTGCAAGACGCGGCGGAAGTTGCCAAAGCGTATTACGCCCAAGCGCAAGCCGTTTTATGCACGGTTTCATGGCGTAAAGCGCTGCCTTGCCGCATAATGGGGTGCGTTTACCGTGCAAATCTTGCTAAAATAGAGGCAGCGGGATTTGTGTTTGATAAAAAAATAAAATTAACCCGGTTTGAGAAAATAAAAAATATCATTTATGCGCTATTTAACCACTTATCTTAATATTGCTTTACTGGCGGCAGTCACCCCCGTATGTTGGGGCGCGCCTATTGATGATTGTATGGAGCAGGGAAAAAAACAATTTGCTGCCCGCAATTATTTGGCCGCGCAGGATACGTTCACCCGCTGTATGAAACTGGATGCGCGTAATGTGGATGCCCGCCTTTCCCTGGCCGGGGTACTGCTCACGCAGGATGATTTATCCGGCGCGGAAAAACAATTCCGCGCGGCCCTGGGGCAGTGGGGGCGCACTTCCCCGTACTTATCTTATACGTATTCTATGTTGGGGGATATTTCCTTAAAGCGCCAACAATACAAAGAGGCGTTGGCCTTGTATGAACAATCCCTGGCTTTTAATGCGGCCAATGTAAATTCTTTGGTAGGTAAAGGGGTCATTACGGAACATTTTGGGGATAAGTTGGGCGCGGCCGAAGCATACCGCTCCGCCTTGGCGGTGGAGCCGCTCAACCTGGTGGCCCGCAAACGGCTGATTAATTTAGAGCCGGACTACCTGACGGATGACGAAATGTTGGATGCCTTAAAACAGCGCTATGCCATCGAGCCGGAAAAGAAAGAGCTGACGGACGAAGACCGCAAAATTTTTGCACAAATCCACCGGGCGGAACAGTTGAAAGGGGTGGAATACCTGAAAAACAAATTCGGCAAAATCCCCGCGGGCTATGTGGTGGAACTATACCGCAATAGTGCGTTTTCGCGCGACGTGCTTACGCTAAACGGCTACAAGGCACTCCAAAAGCAAATCGGGCAAGACGCTATTGCCGCTTTCCAAAAAGCGGGGGTTCCCATGCAGGATGTGTTTGATTTGCGGGATATGAAAGGGGCGCGTGTTTTTAATCAAGACAGTACCCTTACGGATAGCGGATTTTTTGTATATTCCGAAGCACTCCAAAACCATAAAACCTATCTGTTGCCGCGGGAAGCCGTACCGCCTACCCAAGCCTTTTTGGAGAAAGCCAACCGCCGCGCTAAAGATTTGGAAGCCGCCGGATATATGGAAATTTCCCGCTCGGACTTAAAAATGATTGAAAACCAAACCAAATGTTCTTTGGAAA
>CAKUDJ010000094.1 GCA_934644855.1 uncultured Elusimicrobiales bacterium | reverse complement strand
CTGGCGACATACTCCAAATCAAAGCGTTGGGGCAGGTTGAAGTCAAACTGAATGGTGGAAAGCTGCCACAGGCGGCCAATCGCATCCATTACTTTAATATCAATCTTCGGCCCGTAGAAAGCGGCTTCGCCCGCGTGGGTGGTGTACGGGATGTTATTGGTTTCCAATACATGTTTCAGGGCGTTTTCCGCACGGTCCCAATCTTTTATATCGCCGGTAAAATGTTCCGGGTGTTGCGGGTCCCGCGTGGAAAGTTCCACGGAGTATTTTTCAAAGCCGAACGTTTTGAAAATATGCATCGCAAATTCAAAACATTGTTTTACTTCGTCTTCCACCTGTTCCGGCGTGCAGAAAATGTGTGCATCATCCTGCGTAAACCCGCGCACGCGCAAAAGCCCGTGCAACGCGCCGGAGCGTTCATAGCGGTAAACGGTGCCCAATTCGCTAAAGCGCAAGGGCAAATCCCGGTAGCTGCGCAGGTGGGAGCGGTAAATTTCCACATGGAAGGGGCAGTTCATGGGTTTAATTTGGTACTTTTCGCCGTCTACTTCCATGGGGTGGAACATACTGTCCGAATAAAACCCGGCGTGGCCGCTGACTTCAAACAAGTGCAGGCGCGCAATATGGGGGCTGACGACCAAATCATAACCGCGTTTTAAGTTTTCGTCTTTAATCCAATCTTCCAACACGCGGCGCAACATACCGCCTTTGGGCTGGAACAAAATAAGGCCGGGGCCGACGTTATCGTTAATGGTAAACAGGTCCAGTTCCGGGCCCAGTTTGCGGTGGTCGCGCTTGGCGGCTTCTTCCTGTTGTTTGATATAGGCGTTCAGCTCGTCTTTACTACCAAAGCACAAGCCGTAAATGCGTTGGAGCATGGGGCGTTTTTCGTCCCCGCGCCAATAGGCTCCGGCAATGCCGGACAGCTTAAAATTGGTAATTTTGCCCGTGTGTTCCAAGTGCGGGCCGCGGCACAAATCGGCATAGTCGCCGTTGACATATACGGTAATGGAGCCGTCTTCCAATTCTTCCAACAGTTCCAATTTATACGTTTCCCCGCGTTTGGTAAAAAATTCTTTCGCTTCCGCTTTAGACATTTCTTTGCGCTCAAACGGTTGGCGCGCCTTGATGATTTCTTTCATCTTGGTTTCAATTTTTTTAAGGTCTTCCGGCGTGGCCGGGCCGATACCCAATTTTGTACCGGGGAACAACTGCTGTACTGCTTGCGCCAAAACGTGAGCGCACGAATGACGCATAATTTCTAATTCTTGTTTTTCCATGTTCGTTTTACTTTGCTCCTGCCGGCCACCAAGACCGGGCCAGGCGGCAAAGCCTCACAATAAGATATAATAATTATATCAAATTAACAGGCAGGCGTATTTCATGCAAACGCTCAAAAATTCTATTTTTTTAGCTTTCAAAAACGATTATAAACTCTTACTTTTGTTATCCCTTCCCGCCCTGGCACTTTGTGCGTTCGGGCTTTACCAGCTTAACACGCTTACTTGGGGCACGGCCCCGGCAGCGTTGGCGGCTAAACTCCTGTGCGAGTTTTTATTTATCGGTTTACTGCTTTCTTTGGCCCAAATCGGCGGGCTGAAAAACAAAGGGGCGGTGACGGTTGCCGCTTTCCTTTATTATTTAACACTCACGGCCGATTTTGTGCTTTTGTGGTATTTTAAGGAACGCTTTGGCGCCAAATACCTGCAAACCATGGAAGGCGGCGATTATAACTTTTTGACCGATTGGCGCGTCATCAGTTATTTTGTGCTTTTGGCGGCGTTTTGTTTTTTTGCGGTACGGAAATTTTTTACCTCTTCCCCCCGCCGCACCGCCGCCGTGCGCCTGGGGTGGTGTACGGCCGGACTTTTGCTACTAGGGCTTTTGAATCCGCTTTCTTTATTAAAGGCCCCGTATAATTTTTACGCCCAATATATGCTCGCGCCGTCCCCGGTTTATACGGCGCGGGCCCTCTTGGCCAAATCGCCCACCGCCCACATCGGCGCGCCGTCAACCGAAGTACAAAAACTGGCCGAAAGCTACGGCATTTGGAACGCCGCCAACACCGGCATCGGAAAACCCTACAAACGGGTGATTTTAATTGCGGCGGAAAGTTTTTCCGCCAAATACCTGCACCGTTTTAACCCCAAAATCCCTGCCGAGGCCAGCCGGGAAATTGACGCGCTGATGGAAGTTTATCCGGCGGCGTCCCTGGAGCACGTCACCTTGTCCACTTTATATGGTTTATCCGTCATTTTTACCTCCCACCCGTTTGTAAAATTAGCGTATGAAAACGGCTACCCGGACTCTTTTGTGCGTACTTTGCGGCAACACGGCTACCGCACCGCTTTTTTGCGCGGCGCTAACGAAAAATACATGGACGAAAACATTTTGTTCCACCAGGCCGGATTTCAGGAAGTTATCGGCCGGACTTATTTTGAAACCGACCCCCGCTATGCGCCGTTTATCAACTGGTGGGGTTTAATGGACCGCAAATTGTTTGCCTATGCGGCCGAATATTTACAAGCGCACCAAAACGAACCCGTCTTTTTAACTTTACTGACGGTGGATACCCACGTTCCCCTGGCCGCACGGATTACGCCGGCGAAACCTACCGGGAAATTGACGCCCCCTTTTATGACACCCCCACCCTGCCGCGCGCATTTGCCCGCCTGGGGCAAGACGTGCAGCTTTTCCTGCAAGATTTACAAGCGCGGGGGTTGTGGGACGGGGACACCCTGATTATTTTAACGGGCGACCACCCCGCCTACCCGGATACGCCTACCCCGGCGCTGTTTTCCCCCCACCCGGCCCAATATGATGATTTACCGTTCATCCTTTTAACCAAAACGCCCATTCAAAAGCCGTTGGATACGGACGGGTTAATTTCCCAGTTGGATATTGCCCCCACCGTGCTGGACCTGCTCAACATCCAACCGCCCAAGGCGTTTTTCGGGCACAGTTTATTTGCCGATAGCCCCCGCACCGTTTTTGATATTAAAGAAGATTACGCCGTAATTACCACCCACCGAGAAAGACGCATTGTCCCCTTAAATTCCAAACGGGCAGAAGACAAAACCCTATTGGAATTACTGCGTACTTTTCCGCGTTCGTAAACGCGCGTACAGAAATATGCTAAAATACAAAGGTATATTTTAGTAGATGCAAGGAGGATTTTATGGAAACAACCGCAGCACAAGGTAGCGGAACTTTTATTTTTTACATATTCTTACTGGCATTTGTGGTAATGATGCTCTGGAGCGGGCGCGGCCAAAAAAAGCGTGACCAAGAACGCCTGGCCAAAGTGGAAGCCCTGCAAAAAGGGGACAAAATCATTATTCCCAGCGGTATTATCGGCACGGTAGACGGCTTCAAAGATAATACGCTGGAAGTAAAAATTGCCGAAAATGTAAAAATTACCGTTCTAAAAACGGCCGTTGTTGGATTTGTAAACGAGACGCAACCCGTCAAATAACAAGGAGACTTATAAATAATGTCTAACAGACTCGCATGGAAGTGGGGCTTCATCATTGCCATATTGTTGGGCTCCCTCTATTTAATCTACCCGAACTACAAGTGGTACTCTAAACCCTTGGCAGAACGGGAAGCCTTAGACACCCTGGGCGAGCGGCCCAAACGTATGCTCAACCTGGGCCTGGATTTAAGGGGCGGTTCCAGCCTGCTACTGGAGTTGGAAGTAGCCAAATTGGACAAAAAAGAACCCTTAAACGAAGCCATGTCCCGCGCGATTGAAATTATCCGCAACCGCATTGACCAGTACGGCTTGGCCGAAACCCAAATCACCCGCCAGGGCGATAAATGGATTTTGGTGCAACTGCCCGGTGTGGCCAACCCGGAAAGAGCGGAAGCGCTAATCGGCAAAACGGCTATGTTGGAATTCCGCATTGTAAAAGAAAATACGGATGCGTACTCCAAAGCCATAGCCAAATTGGAAGAATCCGAAAAACCGTTTAACGAAGACGGCGTTTTGGATCCGGCTATTGCCAAATTAATGCCGGAAGATGCCCAAATTATGCGCAGCAAAGAAGGCGGGTATATGGTGGTCACCAAAACCGCTGCCGTCACCGGGGCCGACTTGGATAACGCCAAACTGACCATGTACGGCGAAAACGGCTACCCCGAAGTTGCGTTCAGCTTTACCGCCGAAGGCAGCAAAAAATTCGGCAAATTGACGGGCGCGAACATCAGCAAACGCCTGGCGATTGTTTTGGATAACACCATTCAATCCGCCCCCACCATTCAAAGCCGCATTACCAGAGACGGCCGCATTTCCGGCACTTTTACCTTGGACGAAGCCAGACAGTTGACCATTGTATTAAAAGCCGGTGCGTTGCCCGCCCCCGTAAAGGTGATTGAAAAGAAAACCATCGGCCCGACTTTGGGTGAAGACTCCATTAAATCCGGCTTAACGGCCTCTTTATTCGGCTTAATCCTGATTTTGGTTTTCATGGCAATATACTATAAGGGCGCCGGGTTTATTTCCGATATTGCCCTCGTACTCAACCTGGTATTACTGACGGCAGTTATGAGCTATTTTTCCGCCACGCTGACGTTGCCGGGTATTGCGGGTATTATTTTGTCCTTGGCTATGGCTATTGACGCCAACGTGCTGATTATTGAACGTATGCGCGAAGAAACCCTGCTGGGCAAACCGATTTACGAAATTATCCACCTGGGGTACGATAAAGCCTGGTC
>CAKUDJ010000093.1 GCA_934644855.1 uncultured Elusimicrobiales bacterium | reverse complement strand
ATTGTAGGTTAATAATTTATCCACCAATTCCGCCATTTTAAGCCCTTGCTTGTTGATTTCTTCCAAGGCTTTAGCCGCAAAGGGAGAAAATTTTTCTTTCCCGGCTTGGGACAAAATAGCTTCCGAATAGCCGTTGATAATGGAAAGCGGCGTTTTTAATTTGTGCGATACCAACGACAATAATTTGCCGGCATGGTCTTTGGGGTTTTTATCCTGTTCGCTCATAACGTTCCGTCCTAAAATGAAAAGTTTGCGCTGACGTAAAACACGTCGCGTTTATTTTTATGGCCGGAAGATTCCAAATGGTTGTAGGCCATATCCACATATACATTTTTAACAATTAAAAAGGAATTGCCCAGTAAGAAAGAATGGTCCGGGTCGGCGGTGTAATTTTCCGTAAAAGAATAACCTAAATACAAGGCCGAGGGGGTATCCTGCCAGGTGCGCGTAAAACGCCCGCCGATAGAATACTTGCGCAAATCGCGCGTCACATCCAGGGTTTGCAGCGATACTAAATCCTGCTGGTTCATCACCCCGCGGAACGCGTTTACATCCGTAATGCCGTCGGGATATTGGAATACCGCGCCCATCCCGTCAAAGCGGTAGGCTTGGAACATACTGTGCATTAAATGTAAAAAATAAGCCGCCTGCGCGTAAGAGGTGTTTTCTCCGGCGGCATTATTTTTGAATAAAGTACCGTCTTGTTTGGCATAGGCCGCCCCTACGCGTGCGTGGGTGTAAATATCGTTTACCTGGTCGTCTTCCATAAGCATAGTCAGGGCAAAAGTGGCCCCGTAGCCGGAAGATTTTTGATACGCGGCGTTCTCGGCCGAATCATTTTCAAAATAATAAAAGGGGGTTAGTTCTATATCTAAAAGCTCCAGTTCCAGGCGCATGGGCAGGTAGACGGAATAAACCGGGTCCTTAAACCGCCCATAGGCGTAGTCGTTGCGGTCTTTTACATAACGCCCGGAAATACCTATTTCCGTAAGCATAGACGGTTTTACGGTAAAAGAGGCCGTCCCCTGATTGATACGGTTGGACCACAGGTAAGACGTTTTGGCGTCTACGGTATCGGCCTGCAAAGCCGGGGCCAACAAACATAAAGTAAAAAGAATAAAAAATAATTTTCTCATATTATTAATTTACCAAAATTTAAGCCCTTCTGGCGCGGATTATTTAAGATAAGCACTTTGGTATGCGGTATTGGAGAGCATATTTTAGTAAAATAAAAAGTATGAAGAAACTTTTTTTACCCTTTATTTTATTGGTGTCGGCCGCCTTGCCGGGCGGTGCGGCGCAGATTATCCGCGGGCCGTATTTGGAAGACCCCACCCAAACCACGTTGATTTTGCATTGGCAGACTAGCGACTCCACCCCCGCGTGGTTGGAATATGGCCCCTCCCCGCGTTGTAATCAGCTGATGACGATTACTCCGGCCGCTACACGCCACAAAGCCGTTTTGTACGGCTTGGTGCCTAACCAGGAGTATTGCTACCGCCTGTATGTGGAGAACTCCGCTCAAGACGGAGTGCAAAACCCGGTGGAGGGCAGTTTTAGGACATTGTTTTCCCCGGAGCGCAAAGAAGTACAATTTTTGGCTATTGGCAACACGGGGGCAGCGGAACCGGCCGCCGGAGCGGACGGTTTGCCGGCAGATGACCCGGCCGAGCGGGCGCGGGTGCAGTTGGCGGCCCGCATGAAGGCGCGTACGGCGGATTTTTTAATCCACACGGGCAACCTGACCCACAGCGGGTTGGATAGTGATGCCGACCGCGAATTTTTCACCCCGTTTAAGGATGTGTTGGCCCGCAACCCGCTTTTGGTGGCGTTGGGCCCTAACGAGTACGGCCCCAACCGGGCGGAAAAAAGCAGCAAGCCGTTTTTGCGGGCGAACTATTCCCAATTTCATAATATGAGTTGGGGGCAGGGAACTCCCAAATATTATTCGTTTGATACGGCCAATGCGCGGTTTATTTTTTTGGATGCCAACACCACTTACGGTGCCGTCTGGGCCCCTAGCTTGGAAGAAGATTCCGCGCAAATCAAATGGCTTAAAACCAGTTTAACAACCAATGTGGACGGCAAATGGAAAATTGTGGTAATTAATGCGCCGCTTTATTCCACCGGGGTCACGCCCGCCAATAACGAGGCGTTCGCCAAACTTTCCAAATTGTTTGAAGATTATAAAGTAAATTTGGTGTTGCAAGGCAACGCGGCCGATTATGAACGTACGTTCCCTATGTGGCGCGGGGAGCCGAACCAACGCGGGGTAGTGTATATGACGTTGGGCGGCGGCGGTGCACAACCGCAGAAACGGGCCTCCAGCGATGCTTCCACCGCCCGCTATGTGGCGGCGTACCACTATGCACAGGGTAAGATTGTGGATAGGAAGATGACGGTGAAGGTGTATGACCAGGGGGATAAACTGTTAGACACCGTAGAATTGTATTTGTAGATGTACGGCATTTGGTAAGTTTGGATTTTAATGCGCGGGGAACAAAATAACATTTTGTTCCCCGTTCGCATTTAGTGGGCATACTATTTTCCAAATTTAAGCCCTTTTGCACCGCCTTTGTGCTTGGAGCCCTTGCAGGCTACCGCGCACAAACTAGTGGCGCAAAATCATCTTAAATTTGAAAAATCATGCTACAAGCAATTATTCTTGTACTGGCACGGACAACAACAACGAAACGGCAAAAATAAAAGCGGAAAAATTACAAAAATACCCACCATTTACCTAATCGGCTTATCAGCAAAAACATAAAATAAGTAAAAACCACTTAAAAATAAATATCCGCGAGAAAAACGAAACTTAAAAATTATCCTTAAAATATGGGGTCTTTGTCCGCCGTTATGGAATAGGGTTGTTTTGTTTTTTTTTTTTGATAAATTTTGTTATAAGCAAAATTTATCAAAAAATGAGGTTGTGCATGAAAAACGCAAAAATCGGCCGTTTGGGCGGGTTTACGCTGATTGAGTTGTTGGTCGTGGTACTGATTATCGGCATTTTAGCTGCGGTGGCGTTGCCGAAATACCAACGCGCGGTAATGAAAGCAAAAGTTATGTCTATGTTGCCGTTGTTGCAATCTATCCGGCAAGCGCAGGAAACCTTTTTTTTAGCCAATGGGCGTTATGGTTGGATAAGGGAATTGGATGTGGATATTCCACCCAACCGGATTTATGAATACGCAGATCGTGATTTCTTTTGGGCTGATGGTACTTATGTGACTGCCAGCGGCTATTATTCAACGGATGCCAATGGAAATAAGAGTTATTCAATGGCTGTGGGCGGGGGGCTTTATAAGTCTGTTGGCAATACAGGGGATATTAAAATTGCTTTTTTTCTTTATGGCAACCATTCTTCCCTTTACCAAAATCGCATAGTGTGCTTTGCTAGCAGTTCGGACGGTCAGGCTATTTGCAAAGGGTTCGGAGGCGAGCAAATAGGGCCCTCTAAGTGGCTTCTTCCTTAATTTTGTTTGTAGTGTATCAAAAACCCCGGGGATTCACAACCCCGGGGCTTTTACATTTTTCATTTACGGATAAGCGTTATTTATTTTTCTTCATCCAGTTTTTTAAGCGTAGGGAACAGGATGATTTCGCGGATGGAGTCTTGGCCGGTGAGCATCATAATAATACGGTCAATCCCAATGCCCATACCGCCGGTGGGCGGCATACCGCTTTCCATGGCTTCAATATAGTCCGCGTCCAAAATATCGGCGTTGTTGGCTTCTTCGCCTTTGGCGGCGGCTTTTTCGGCGGCTTGGTCTTTCAAGCGTTGCAACTGGTCGGCCGGGTCGTTTAACTCGGTATAGGCATTGCCCAATTCCTGTCCGTTTACAAACACTTCAAAGCGCTCCACAATTTCCGGGTCGCCGGGTTTGGTTTTGGCAAACGGGCTGACGGCGGTGGGGTAATCCATAGCAATGACCGGGTTGTGGTATTCGGCCAGTAATTTGCCTTCAAAAAGCTCGTCAAAAATGGAGGAGTCGGAATCGTCCGGGCCGAATTTAACGCCCTGTTCGCGGGCAACTTCTTCCAACTTGGCGCGGTTGAATTTGCGGCCGTCTAACACTTCGTGAATATCGCGGCCGAATTTTTCCTGCCAGGCTTGCGGAATGTATACGCGTTTATACGGCGGGCGCAGGTCCACTTCGTACCCGCGGAATTGGATTTTTTCCGCGCCAATCGCTTTGGCGGCGTTGCCCAAAATTTCGTCAAACAAATCGGCCATGGTGTTTACGTCCCCATACGCCTGGTACATTTCCATCATGGTAAATTCCGGGTTGTGGGTGGTGTCTATGCCCTCGTTGCGGAACATATGCCCGATTTCATAAATTTTGTCCATACCGCCCATAATCAGGCGTTTGTGGTGCAGTTCCAACGCAATACGCAAATAAAGCGGCATTTTGAGCGCATTGTGGTATGTTTCAAACGGGCGCGCAATAGCCCCGCCGGAAGACGGGTTCAAAATGGGGGTTTCTACTTCCAAATAACCTTTGTTATCCAGGGTTCTGCGGATAGAAGAAATAATTTTGGCGCGTTTGATAAAAATTTCTTTTACGTCTTCATTGGCAATTAAATCCAAATGGCGTTTGCGGAAACGGACTTCCACATCTTGCAAGCCGTGGTATTTTTCCGGCATGGGGCGGATGGCTTTGGAAATCAGCGTCACTTTGGTTGCTTTAATGGTTTTTTCGCCGGTTTTGGTGACAAACAGGTGCCCGGTGACGGAAATAAAA
>CAKUDJ010000092.1 GCA_934644855.1 uncultured Elusimicrobiales bacterium | reverse complement strand
GTTTTTGCCTTCGTAGCGGGCCTTGGGGTTGAAGCGGTACAGAATCCAACGGCCGGCTTGTACGGCGCGTTTGGCTTCGCCCATACCTTTGGACATATCAATCCCGTGCGCAATACAATGGGAGTAGGCAATTACCAACGCCGGGCCGTCGTAAGCATCCGCTTCCGCCAACGCTTGAATGGTCTGGTTCATATTGGCACCCATGGCTACTTGCGCAACATAAATGTTGCCGTAGGTCATGGCAATCATACCCAGGTCTTTCTTCGGCATTTGTTTACCGCCTGCCGCAAACAAGGCTTTGGCACCTAACGGGGTGGCTTTGGACATCTGGCCGCCGGTGTTGGAGTAGACTTCCGTATCCAGTACCAAGATTTTGATGTTCTTGCCGCTGGCTAATACATGGTCCAAACCGCCATAGCCGATATCGTAGGCCCAACCGTCGCCGCCCAAAATCCAGACGGATTTTTTGACGAGGTAGTCCGCCAAGCTCAGCAAGCGTTTGCAGGTATCGCAACCGCTTTCGGCGCCTTTGTTCAAAACGGCTTTCAAGTCGGCTACGCGTTTTCTTTGTTCTTCAACGCCCGCATCCGTGGATTGGTCCGCGTTTAACAAGGCATCAATCAAGGCCGCGTGTTCTTTTAAGCCGCCTTCTTTGGCTTGCAAGAGCAAGGCTTTGGCATCGTGGTTCAGTTGGTCAAACGCCAAGCGGATACCCAAGCCAAATTCCGCGTTGTCTTCAAACAAGGAGTTAGACCACGCCGGCCCTTTGCCGTCCGGGCGTTTGCAGTAGGGCGTGGTGGGCAGGTTGCCGCCGTAAATGGAGGAGCAGCCCGTCGCGTTGGCCACGGCTAAGCGGTCGCCGAATAACTGGGTCAACAGTTTTACATAAGGGGTTTCGCCGCAGCCCGCGCACGCGCCGGAGAACTCAAAGAGCGGTTGGCGGAATTGGGAACCTTTGACGGATTCTTTCTTGGTCGTCACATCCGCCTGTTTGAGGCCCAAGAAGAACGCAAAGTTATCAATTTCGTTTTCACGCACGGAAAGCTGATGAACCATGTTCAAGGCTTTCTTTTCCGGGTTTTCTTTGTTTTTGGCGGGGCAGTTAAATACGCAGGCGCCGCAGCCGGTGCAGTCTTCCACCGCTACTTGTACGGTGAATTTCTTGCCGGAAATATCGCCTTTGCCGTCGGCCGATTTGAAGGTTTTGGGCGCATCTTTCAGCGCGTCGGCATCATAGGCTTTAATGCGGATAGCCGCGTGCGGGCACACCAAGGAGCAGAAACCGCATTGGATGCAGGTGTTCGGGTCCCATTCGGGTACCATAATGGCAATATTGCGTTTTTCATACTGCGTGGTAGCGGTAGGATATACGCCGCCTTCCGGCATAGCGGAGGTGGGTAATTCGTCACCGCGGCCGGCAATCATTTCGCCCAATACATCTTTTACAAACGCGGGGGCGGAAGCCGGCACCGGGGCTTTGGTGTGCAGGGTGGAGGTCACTTCGGACGGATATTTTACTTCGTGTAAACCCGCCAAGGCCGCGTCCACGGCTACATAGTTTTTCTTAACAATTTCTTCGCCTTTTTTGGAATAAGTCTTTTTGATGGCTTCTTTAATATCGGCAATGGCTTTTTCGGTCGGGATGACGCCCGCAATACCGAAGAACGCCGTTTGCATAATGGTATTGGTGCGGCTGCCCATGCCGGTAGCCAACGCAATATCGGAAGCATCAATGGTGTAAACTTTCAGTTTGCGGTCAATGATGATTTTTTGTACTTCGGCGGTCAGGTGGTTCCATAATTCATCCGCGGCGTACGGCGCGTTGATTAACACCGTGGCGCCTTGTTTGGCTTTGCCCAGCACGTCGTACTTATCCAGGAAGTCAAACATATGCACACCGATAAAATCGGCCGATTGGATAAGGTACGGGGCGCGGATGTAGTTTTTGCCAAAGCGGATGTGGGACGTGGTCATAGACCCGGACTTTTTAGAGTCGTACACAAAGTAGCCTTGCGCAAAGAACCCGTTGGCGCTGATAATCTTCATGGTGTTTTTGTTGGCGCCTACGGTACCGTCGGAACCCAAACCGTAGAACAAAGCGGCAAAAATGTCGTTAGCGGCTTTTCTTTCCAGGGTGGTTTCGGGTAAAGAAGTGTGGGTTAAATCGTCGTTAATGCCCACGGTGAAGTTTTTGACAGGTTCGTTAGCGGCCAGGTTGTCAAAAACGGCTTTGACGTGGGAAGGCGTAAAGTCTTTGGAGCCAATCCCGTAGCGCCCGCCAATGATAAACGGAGTGGTGGGGAATTTGGCCTTGGCTTCGGCGGTTAAGAACGCGGCGCACACATCTTGGAACAACGGTTCGCCCAAGGCACCGGGTTCTTTGGTGCGGTCCATAACGGCAATCTTTTTAACCGTGCTGGGGATAACGCGTACAAAATCGGCAATAGAGAAGGGGCGGAACAATTTAATTTTGAGTACACCCACTTTTTGGCCTTTCATGGCTTCTACCGCGTTTTGGGCCACGTCCGCGCCGGAACCCATAATGACTACCAGTCTTTCGGCATCTTCGTCCCCAATGTATTGGAACAAATCGTATTTGCGGCCGGTCATTTTTTCAAATTTGGCCATTTCTTCTTTTACAATGCCGGGCACGGCGTTATAAAATTTGTTGACGGCTTCGCGCGCTTGGAAGTACACATCCGGGTTGGCGGCGGTACCGCGCACGGTGGGGTGTTCCGGGTTGAGGGAGCGGCTTTTGTGCTCGGCAACTAAATCGTCGTTAATCATTTCGTGCATTTGTTCTTTGGTAAGGGGTTCCACCATGTTCAGCTCGTGGCTGGTGCGGAAGCCGTCAAAGAAATGCAAGAAAGGCACGCGGGCGCGCAAGGTGGCCGCTTGGGAGATAAGGGCCATATCCATGGCTTCCTGCGGGTTATCGGAGCAGAGCATCGCCCACCCGGTTTGGCGCACGGCCATAACGTCGGAATGGTCCCCGAAGATAGACAGGGCGGAAGTAGCAATCGCGCGGGCAGACACATGGAACACGGTGGGGGTCAATTCACCCGCGATTTTATACATATTGGGAATCATCAGCAGTAAACCCTGCGAAGCGGTAAAAGTGGTGGTCAGGGCACCGGCCGTTAAGGAACCGTGTACCGCGCCGGAAGCACCGCCTTCGGACTGCAATTCGTTCACGGACGGAACGTTGCCCCAAATGTTGGTTTCACCCTTGGCGCTTTTGGCGTCGCAGATTTCACCCATGGTGGAGGAAGGAGTAATCGGGTAAATTGCGATTACTTCGTTGGTGGCATGGGCGACGTGGGATACTGCACCGTTGCCGTCCATAGCAACTAATTTTGCCATATAAAGAAGTCTCCTTTTGCGTAAAATAAAAACGGTAAAACTCCGCATGCCCAAAGGCCTGCGGCGGCCGGAGGTAAAATCCGGCTTAATACTATTGTATAACTTTGGGGGGGAGCGGTCAAACTATAAATTTACCGCGCGGTAAATAATGTTTGCATTTGGGCCGCGCCGACAAAATTTATTTTTGCAAAAGGGTTTTTATACAGGGGGCCTCTTTTTGGTAAACTATATAAAAGGGGGGCGTTTTTAATTATGAATCATTTATACCGTTCTGTTTGTGCGCACCGCCCGCTGTGCGTGGCGTGGGAAAGTTTGCGTTGGCTGGGGCATAAAATTTGTTTTTTCCACCGTACCAAAACCCCGGTCTGGTACCGCTTTGATAAAAAATACGCGCCGGGGGAAACTCCGGCCGAAACGTTGCCTGTCAATGCGGCGTGGTACCGTATCGGCCGCCCGCTCTACCGCCACGAACACGTTTATTATAATGTGGATGCGGCCCTAAAAGCCAACCCCCGCGTCAGGGGCCTAGCGTTGGTGTTTTTTATGGGCATTGGGGATTATTTGTATACAACCCCCATGTTAGAGGCCCTCAAACAAAAATACCCGCACTTGCCGTTTTATGCGTATGTGGGCGCGCAGTTTGACCGCAACAACTCCCCCTTGGTGGGCAAACTGTTGGAAACCAACCCGCATTTTGAAAAAGTGTTCTATTTTACAGGCTCCCGCCACCCGCTGATTTGGAAAAATTACGACTATTCCGCCGCCTTAAAAGATGTGCCGGAAGATTTTTTAATTATGCCTGTCTATTATGATTACGGCGTGCATATCCCGCACCGCGTGAGCAGTTTGTTTGAAACCTTTAATTTGCCGGTTCCCGCCCAAACGCCCGCGCCTGTGATGTATTTCCCTAAAGAGCCGTCGCCGGTGGTGGCGGAGTATCTGGCCCGCGCGGAGCGGGGCGCGCAAGGCAAAAAAGGCATTGTGTTTTTGCAGTTGGATTCCCGTGGCTCTGCCTACACCTATCCGCACATGGTGCCTTTGGCGGAGGGGTTAATTAAAGCGGGTTATTTTGTAATGAGCGTGACGAAAGGCGGGCCGGAAAACAACCCGGATTACCTGCTGGTGGATATTAAAAAATTGTCCATTAACGAAACCTGGCACCTGCTCCACCTGTTAAAAGCGCGGTTTGCTTTGTATGTAATTGCGGTAAACTCCGTGTTTTGGGCGGCTTCGGCGGGGCTGAATTTGCCCAATTTGGGGCTCCAGCATTGGGTGGATAAAAAAGTGCATAATTTGTGGTACCCCAACATACAGGTTGTGACGGACTATATGTACCCGCTGCTGCCGCGTGAAAAGCAGATTTTTGCCCCGGCGGAAAGTTATACCCCGCATAACAAAAAAATTATTGATTACAAACCCGATTGGG
>CAKUDJ010000091.1 GCA_934644855.1 uncultured Elusimicrobiales bacterium | reverse complement strand
CGCAACATTGAAAACATCCCGCACGACTGGGGCACCGCCGTCAACGTGCAGACGATGGTTTTCGGCAATATGGGCGAAACCAGCGCCACGGGCGTAGCGTTTACCCGCAACCCCGGCAATGGGGACTCCCACTTCTACGGCGAATACCTAATCAACGCGCAGGGTGAAGACGTGGTGGCCGGTATCCGCACCCCGTCCCCCATGAACAGATGGTCCGCCAACGAACATTCCAAACATTTGCCCACCTTGGAAAAAACAATGCCCAAGGTTTATAAAGAATTGGATAAAATCCAACAAAAACTGGAAAAACATTTCCACGATATGTTGGATATTGAATTTACGATTGAAGACCAAAAATTGTGGATGCTGCAATGCCGCGTAGGCAAGAGAAACGGCACCGCCGCCGTGCAAATGGCGTTGGATATGGCCAAAGAAAAGCTGATTACGCCGGAACAAGCCGTTCTGCGTGTGACCCCGGCCCAGTTGGGCGAACTTTTACTGCCCGCCATTGACCCGAAAGCCGAAGCGCAGGTTAAACCGATTGCCACGGGTCTGCCGGCAGGCCCCGGCGGTGCGTGCGGCAAAATTGTATTTAACTCCGCCGACGCCATTAAACTGCACGAAGCAGGCCAAAACGCTATTTTAGTGCGCGAAGAAACCAACCCGGAAGATATTGAAGGGATGCGCGCGGCCTCCGGCATTTTAACCCAACGCGGCGGGATGACCTCCCACGCGGCGTTAGTGGCGCGCGGTTGGGGCAAATGCTGTATTGTCGGCTGCGGAGAATTGGAAATCAACTTGGGCGCCAAAACCGTTAAAATGGGCGGCAAAACCTTCAAACAAGGTGACGAACTGACCTTAAACGGCACCAAAGGCTGGGTGTATAACGGCGCCTTAAAAATGTTGGAAGCCGGAGAAGGCAACAAAAATCTGGTTAAATTTTTAGCGTTGTGCGATAAAGTGCGTGTCTTAAAAGTGCGCGCCAATGCCGATACGCCCGAAGATGCCGCCAATGCCCGCAAATTCGGGGCCGAGGGGATTGGGTTGTTCCGCATTGAACACATGTTCTACGGCAAAAATTCCGATAAACCGCTCTTTATCCTGCGCAAAATGATTCTTTCCGCCAGCGAAGACGAACGCAAAAAAGCGGTCAACGAATTATTCCCCTTTATGAAAGCCGCCATTAAGGACACCATTAAAGCCATGGCGCCTTACAGCGTGACGGTGCGCTTAATGGACCCGCCCTTGCACGAATTTGTGCCCACCTTGCCCGAAAAGCAGCAAGAATTGGCCAAAGCGTTGGGGATTAGCATGGCGGAATTTAAGGAACGCGCCGCCGGCCTGCACGAAGTGAACCCCATGATGGGCCACCGCGGGATTCGTTTAGGGGTCACCTATCCGGAAATTACCCGCATGCAAGCCCGGGCTATTTTTGAAGCGGCCGCCGAACTGCTCAAAAACAAAGTAAAAGCCGTGCCGGAAGTGATGATTCCGCTGACGTGTGACGCGCAGGAAATCGTCAACCAAAAAGCGCTCATCCGCGAAGAATACGACGCCGTGGTTGCCAAAACCAAGGTGAAAAACCTGCATTTCTCCGTGGGGACCATGATTGAAATTCCGCGGGCGGCCGTTCTGGCCTATGAAGTAGCCCAAGAAGCGGACTTCTTCTCCTTTGGCACTAACGACCTGACCCAAATGACGTTCGGTTTCTCCCGCGACGACATTGGTGCGTTCCTGCCCGAATACCTCAAACAAGGTATTTTGGAAGCGGACCCGTTCCAAACCTTGGACCAACGCGGCGTAGGGATGCTTATTGAACACGCCGTGGTGGAAGGGCGCGCGGCCAAACCCAACCTTAAAATCGGGATTTGCGGCGAACACGGCGGGGACCCGGAAAGCGTGGAATTTTGCCACCGCGAAGGGTTTACTTATGTGTCTTGCTCGGCCTTCCGCGTGCCGATAGCCCGCTTGGCCGCTGCCCAAGCCGCCGCCAAAGACGTACTGGCCAAAAAGAAACGCAAATAAAAGCTGGTTTAAGCTTACAAATCCCCGGGGTTTAATATCCCGGGGGTTTTTTTAATGTGTTTCGCATACAGGGCGCTTGATAGGCTGTTTTTAATGCCCGGTTAGGCAGGTGGCTTTTTTGCTACAATACTTCTATTCTAAAATACAGGGAATATCTAAATATATGAAAATATTTATAGGGATTATTTTAGTAGTGTTAATGTTTACGCAAATTTATAAATATACGGGGTGGACCCCGGATGATTTACTGCCGTCAGCGCCGGTAAAAGTCCGGCAGTTGAACGCCAACGAATATGCCTCCTTGCCGGAGCCGGAAAAAATACCGGATATTATTTATAAAAATACGCCCAACACGCCGGACCCGTGGGCCCGCCCGTTGTATGGGGATAAAAAAACGGCTGTTTTTGTGCTGCCCGGAGAGGCACAGAAACCCTATTTGAAAACTTTTAAGCAATTATTGAAGCAGCCGGAATATAAAGAGGTTTACAACCGTAAAATTTATATTATGGGCCGTATGGAGATGTCCAGGTATGATTCCGGGAAGCAGTTAATTTTGGAAAAATGTTTTGATAATTCGGTGTGTATCTTCAACCCGCGCACGAGGGAAATCGTGCCCCTTAACCAACTGGATGATGCCCATGTGGCCGGATTATTGGAAAAATATAAAAATTGGTAAAAAGTGATATATCAAAATCCGCCTGCTAACGGGCGGATTTTTTATGCGTTTTGAGGTATTCCCCGTGAAAGCCGGGCGCGTGGGCAATGTGCCGCCCGATAGCGTTTATTTTGCCCTCTATGCACCCGCGGCATTGGGCGGCATCTTCACCCAAGCAAACTTTACCCGGGTACAACGCATAACGCTTGCGCCAACGGACGTCCGTCACATTGGGCATAACCACATTGGCCCCGCTTTGCAGGGCAATGATGCGCCCTTGCGGGTGCAGGGTTTCCATGGCGGTAGTGGCGGGGATGTTGATGTCCGGCAAGAGGAGGCGCATAAGGGCCATCATTTTGAGGGATAAGGTAAAATGCCCGGCGGGGGATTCGCCTTTCAGCGGCGTTTGCGGGTGGGGGATAAACGGCCCGATTCCCGCCATATCCACCGGGATTTGCTTAAAAAATAATAAATCATCCGCTAAACTTTCCACCGTTTGCCCCGGTAAACCCACTAAAGAGCCGGAGCCGACCTCGTAGCCTAATTCTTTCAAGTCTTGCAAACACCGCGCGCGTTGGTGCCAACGCATACCGGGGTCCAGTTTTTCATATAAATTTACGTCGGTGGTTTCAATGCGCAGTAAATAGCGTTGGGCCCCGGCTTGGTGGTAGGCGGCGTATTCTTCGCGCGTTTTTTCGCCAATGCTTAACGTAATAACCAACCCTAGTTGCTTGATATGGCGGATGATTTCGCACATTTTGTCCGCCGTAAACCAAGGGTCTTCGCCGGATTGGAGCACTACGGTTTTGTAGCCCAGGGTTTGGGCCAGGCGGGCCGTTTGTAAAATTTCCTGCGGGGTTAAGCGGTAGCGTTCCGCATGGGTATTATCCCGGCGGATACCGCAATAGCAGCAGTTGTTTTTGCAATAGTTGGAAAATTCTATCAGCCCGCGCAGGTAAATCCCGTCCCCCACGTTGGCTTTGCGCACACGGTCCGCCGCCGCAAATAAAAACGCGTCTGCCTGCGGGTCCGTAAGTAAGGCAAGTAATTCTTCCCGGGTCAGGCGGTGGGTTTGTTCGGCTTGCGTAATCAGTTTTTCCAAAGCGCTCATATATAAACAGTATACAAAACTTGGTTCTTTTGGACCTATAAAAAGGCTAGGTCCCCTCGGGCGGGGCGGTTAGGTCTAAAACGGGCGGTATGTGGGTCTAACGACCCTGGAGTATCCGCCTGAGAACCATTAGAATAGCATATAACAACACCAAAGGAGGAAAAGCTTATGAAAATGCAAGTCCGTCAAACCGTTTTGAATGATAAGCTTGACAAAGAATTTGCTTGGATTAGCCAAGAGTTTAGCGATTTTCATACGCTGGCAGATTTGGACCTGGATAATGTGGACAAATTTGTTGCCCTTCATTTGGGTTTTTCCTTGTAAATTATAAAAAAATCCGCTTGTTTTTGTTATAATAAAGCTATGCAATTTATAGCAAATATCATTTTTTATACATTCAAATGCCTGTTTTTGTTTTGGTGCCCCTGTGGCCGTGCCGGCCGCAAGGAATACGCTTATTACAATAATACCACGCTCATGTTGGCGGTTCTTATGGTGTGGGCTTTTAAGTATTTGCCTACCCACAACCCGGAGCTGTGGCACATCTTGGTAAATGATTGCGCGAAAGTATTGTGTGCCGTCTGCGTGTGGGTGGTTTTGGCTTCGTATAGCGTACTGGTGCGCCGCGGGCATGATTTAGGGTATGGTTGGTTTGCTACGTTGTTTCACTCGTCCGAATGTATGATGTTAAAAGGTTGGAAGTTCAACCGCCGGTTATTTAAGGAAGAAGGCTCGCCCTTCCCCAACAAATACGGCCCCGCCCCCAAAGAAAACCAGTTATAGGGTTTTTCATGGCCCGGATAATGGGTTGCGGCTTTTCTGTGTTTGACGGTTTATTTTGCTACAATAATGTTATGGAAATCATTTTAGATGGTATAAAATACGCAGTTAAAAGCCTGGTTCTCTTTTGGTGTCCGTTCGGCCGCGCCAGCCGCAAAGAATACGTTTACAGCCACCGGGCCCCGGCGTTTGTGGCTTTTACTGCTATTATCATTATGCTGTTCTTGCCACCC
>CAKUDJ010000090.1 GCA_934644855.1 uncultured Elusimicrobiales bacterium | reverse complement strand
TGAGCAGCCCCTCCACGCGTTTGGACAAATCGCCCATCATGCTGTTGGCTACCGGGAAAGCAGAGGTGAAAATAACCCCGGTATCGTCAATCATATCGGCAGGCAGACCCCAACGGTCCGGCAAATAACCGCCCGTAGAGGTAGGTTTATAATAAAGTACCAACGGAATGCCCGCATCTTTAAGGGCTAAAATACCGGCGGCAATAGCCAACTGGAAGGAGCGGTCCATAGAGCGCACCCATTTAGCAGGCAGGCCAAATTCTTTTTCCGCATCAAACGCACCGCCGCGCGCCGCCAATTTAATGGCCTGGCTGGGGGAGGTTAAGCGTTCAAAACGGTGGTTGCCGTCTTTGGATTTAATTACAAATTCTACGTGTTTATCAATTTGTTTTTGTTGGATTTCCGCAGACACCGGCTCAATTAAGTTGCGGCCGGACAAAATTTCGTCCAACACGCCGTCGCGGAAAATGCGGTCCCAACTGCCGGGGCCGCCGGCGGCAATACCGCTGATGACAATGTCTTTATCGCAGCAGTTTTTGGCTTCTGCCCGGGCCGGAGCGGCCGCCGCGCAAGTAGCCGTGCAGGAAGCACCCAGTTCTTTTTCAACAGCGGTAGCATTCCCGGTCACCCAGCTTACAAAAGCCGGGTTATAGGTGGAGTGGTCGCCATACATATCGGTACCGTTCCAATCCAAGTGGATACCGGAAGAAATCAAGTTGGCGAACAAGTCGTTAAATTCGCTAATGCCGCCCTTTTTGGGGTGGTTGGAGGCCAACACTTTAATATCTTTTTTATCGGATAACGTGTTGGAAGCCAAGGCGGAAAGTACCCGTTTCGGGCCACATTCCACAAACAAGCGCACGCCGGAATCGTAAGTGGTTTTAAGTTGTTTAATCCATTCCACGGAGTGGGAAATTTGCGTCACCATTAAGTCTTTAATTTTTTCCGGGTCGGACGGATAAAATTCGGCCGTCACGTTGGTAGTAATAGGCATGGTGGGCGCATGGAAAGTAAGCGTATCCAAGAAGGCGCGGTATTGCGGCATAGCCGGGCGCACAATGGCAGAGTGGAACGCATGGGAAACCGGGATTTGCACCGCTTGAATACCCATATCGTTAAACATCTTGATTGCATCATCAATAGATTTGCTGGCACCCGCAATTACCGTTTGCGTGGGGCAGTTTTTGTTGGCTACGGCTACATAACCGTTAATGCGGGCCAATTCCGGCTCTACCCGTTCCACAGGCGCGGCGATAGAGGCCATTTTGCCGTTGTCTTCCACTTTAATTTCAGACATTACTTTCCCGCGCGTGCAGACGGCTTTTAAGCCGTTTTCAAAATCAAAAATACCGGCGGCCACCGCGGCGGCGTATTCGCCCAAGCTGTGCCCCATGACTACATCCGGCTTAATGCCAAAGGAGGAGAGCAGGCGCATCATGGCAATATCGGCCGTCAATACGGCGGGTTGGGTCATTTCCGTCTTTTTAATGGCGGCTTCGCGTTGGGCAATTTGTTCTTTGGTTTCGCCCGGTTTGCTCCACAAGGTTTCCGTCAACGTCTGGCCGATAATGTGGGTTAATAAGCGGTCGGCCTCGTCAAACGTATCTTGCACTACTTTATATTTGGCGGCCAGGTCTTTCATCATATCCACATATTGGGAACCTTGGCCCGGGAACATAAAGCAAACTTTGGGTTTGATTTCGGTAGGGGTAAACGGATAAATACCTTTCATTCTAAGGTATAAAGATTCTTTTTCCCATACATCTTGCGTGGCCGAGATTTTTTTGAAAAATTCAATTTTTTCTTTTAATTTTTCGGGCGTTTCCACATTAATCGTCACGGCAAATTTTTGCGGTTTGGCAATGTGGTTTTTATAAGAAATGCTGGGTAAGTAAGCCGGGTCATACTGAATGGCCACAACGGCTTTGTCCAAAATATCAAAAAGTTCCTGTTTGGTGGGGGCAGAGAAGGTTAAAACGTCGCCTTGAATTTTTTCGCCCGGCACGTGCAGGGTGTAAGAATTACTGCTGGTCATATTTACTTGCTCCTGTTTGGTAGGGGTTGCGCAGGCCGCACACACTTCGGGTTGCGCGGGTTTAATTAAAGAATCGTTCATTTCTTCCATAGCCACATGGAAGTTCGTCCCGCCGAAACCGAACGCGGAAACGTTGGCGCGGCGGATTTTGCCCGCAGGCCATTCTTGCGTTTTGGTAATAACGCGGAAAGGGCAGGTGGCCCAATCCACAATCGGGTTCGGGGTTTCAAAGTTGATAGACGGCGGCAATACCTTATTATATAAGGCTAACGAGGTTTTAATTAATGCCGCAATACCGGCCGCCGCTTTGGCATGGCCGATTTGGCTTTTTACGCTGCCCAAACCAATCGTGCCCGGTTTGGCATACGGGGCGAAAATTTCGTTTAAGGCGTTCAGCTCCGTAGCGTCCCCCACGCGGGTACCCGTACCGTGGGCTTCCAATAAACCCACTTCGCCGGGGTTATAGTCCACTTGTTCAAAAGCTTTTTCTACGGCTAATTTTTGGCCTTTGGGGTTGGGGGCGGTAATGCCTTTGCCTTTACCGTCGGAAGAAGCACCCACGGCGCGGATAACGGCATACACGCGGTCACCGTCTTTTACGGCATCGGAAAGGCGTTTCAAAATAACCATACCGGCGCCTTCCGCCATGACGAAACCGTTGGCGCGGGCGTCAAACGGATAGGAGCCCGTTTCTGACAGCGCACCGATTTTGCAGAATTTGATAAAAGAAGACGGGGACATCATTTGGTCCACCCCGCCGGCAATCGCCATATCAAAATTGCCCATGCGCAGCCCGTTGACGGCTTGGTCAATGGCGGCCAAAGAGGTGGCGCAAGCGGCGTCCACCGCAAAGTTGGTACCGTGCAAATCAAACACATTGGCTACACGGCCCGGGATGACGTTGGCCAATTCGCCCGGCATGGAGTCTTCGGTAATCGGGGTGAAATGCTCCCGCACGCCTTCGTCCATTTCGTCAATCATTTTTTGGGCGTCCGCCGGGGCTAAATGTTTGTAAGTGGGCGTATTTTTCAAAATTTCATACAAGAACGGGCGGTTCAGGCGGGTATTGGACATTTCGTTCTTCATACCGCCCATAGAGTTGCCGATAATTACCGCCGTGCGGTTATGGTCATAGGCTTTTTTATCGTAGCCGGCATCTTCCAACGCCATGCGGGTAGTTTCTATGGCCAGGTGTTGCACGGTATCCATCTGCTTGGCAATTTGCGGAGGGATACGGTATTTAATGGAATTAAATTTGAAAGACTGGGGAATAAAACCGCCGATTTTGGAATACGTCTTGTCTTCGGCTTTGTGGTCAGGGCTGTAAAAGAGGTTATAGTCCCAGTAAGATTTGGGGATTTCGGTAATGCAGTTTTTACCTTCTTGAATGTTCGTCCAGAATTCGTCTTTATTCAACGCTCCGGGCATGATGGCGCCTATGCCTACAATGGCGATAGGTTCTAGATTTTTATTTTTCATTTGGTCTCCTAATCAATGGTTCCCACAAAATACTATATAGGTATATGATATTAAATTTTGGGGGTCCAAAACAAATTAAGAGGCGTTTTTTGCAACCGTTGCGCGGCAAAAAATCTAACTCGCCGTATTAAAAATCATTTTTTCAAAGGCGCAAAATCTGTGCGCGTTTTGTTGTTTTTGAGCTGCTTTCCACTTGCAAAAAAGGTTGTTGTTCAAAAAGAAACCCCGCCGGGAAAGGCGGGGCTTTTATCAAAACAGTTGCCGTTAGGCTTTCTTTTCTTCGTCCACTTTCATATTTTCCAATTCTTCAATCAGGCTTAACAAAGTGGGTTGCAATTTGGTCACATATTCTTGTTCAAAGGTAGCCAAACGCTGTTCCAGGCGGGCCATTTGTTTGGCCATTTCGGCCATATTTTTTTCGTCCGCGGTGTTCATTTCTTCCAAACGGTAATGCAAATCTTTCACCTTTTCTTTTAAGTCCGCCATTTCCAATGCGGAAGCGTTTTGCAAAGAGCTTAAAATAGAGGCACGCGGGGAAAAAGCCGACGGTTTGGAAACCGTCATCATGGTTAAATCTTCCACGGGGGAATCAAAATCCGTTTCATTAGCCAAAGCGGCGCGGTATTTTGCCGTAAACCAAAACAGCAAAACAAAGCTAACCACAAACCCGGCAGACCATAAAATTAATGTGTTTTCCATAAGTACATATATCATATCATATTTTACCGGTTGCTTTGAGTCTTTTTTATTTGCGGATTACCACAAAACTGGCCGCAAAAATAAGTGCATACAACGCAACCGAGACGCAACTGCGCACAAGCCCGTCAAAACCGGGCCCCCACAAAAACACCGCGCCCGCCAACAACAGGCAGGCAACCACATTGATTGGGCTAAATTTTAACTTCATACATTATCCTATTTAATAACCGTACCCGTTTGCCCGGTTTGATAGTACACAATGCGGATTTCCACATTTTTGGCTTTAGCCAGGCGCACGGCGTCCGGGTGCAATACACTGGCCCCGTTTAAGGCCAGTTTATACATTTCGTCAAAATCCAACACTTCATAGCGTTGCGCTTTTACATCTTTATTGGGGTCGGCCGAATAAACGCCGTCCACATCTTTGACCATTTCCACATGGTCGGCCCCCAACTGGGAGGCCAAAAACACGGCGGACACATCACTCCCCCCGCGTTTTAAGGTGGTAATTTCCTTATTTTCCCCAATGCCCTGGAAACCCGCCACAATGGGCACGTTGCCGTGTTCAATTTCGCGGGAGAGCCTATCCCCGCGCAACGTCAAAATATCGGCCCCGGTGTGCGTGCAAGTGGTAATCAGGCCGATTTGGCTGCCCGTTAAAGAT
>CAKUDJ010000089.1 GCA_934644855.1 uncultured Elusimicrobiales bacterium | reverse complement strand
AAGTTGGGGAATACCAAATTAATCCCGTTGAATTTGAAAACCTCGCCGTTATCCGTCATGTGGTACGCGGCCTGCGGGTTGGTTTCCACCTCTGCCAGCAGGGCCGAACGCAACACCACGGCTAAAGCGCGCAAGGCTTCTTCTTCCCGCACGTCTTGTGCGCGGGCCGCCAATAAAGCGGGCACCAAATCTTCCGCGCGCACGGTGTTAATCAGCGTCATACCGCCCGCCTGCGGAATAACGGTCAAAGCGCCTTTCAGCTCTTTATCGCTCAAATCCGCGGCGAACAGGTCTTGCGTCTGTGCATCCCGCACCAGTAAAGTGCGGTCGTCTTGTTCCAACACAAAAGTAAACGGACGTTTGGCCGAAAACTCCACCTGGCCTTTACCGTCCATAATATCCACCGCATTTGTCTGCGGGTTATACACTAATTGGCGCAGTTGGAAAGCGGCCACATTTTTTACGGTGCCGAGCTTTTCGTCCTGCACGCGGGCCGGGCCGGAAGCCACCAATTTAACCGATTGCAACACCGCCGGAGCCGGACTCCCGCGCAAGCCGTACAAGGCCATACGCACCGTAGGAGAATCTACCGATTCCACCCGCGCGGCAATAGGGGTTTCCAACCGCAAATAATACAAATAATCTTCCGCCTTAGCGCCTAATTCTTTTTGATATTTGGCGGTTTTTTGGGCCAAACGCGCGTTTTGCGGGTCTAACGCGTGCAACGTGGCGTAATACTGCCACGCCTGCAACGTGTTTTTATTTTTTTCCGCCAGAGAGGCCAATAATTTTACGGCGGCGTAATTGTTGGAATCATGCTCCAAGGCCTGCTGTAAAAACACCGGGGCCAACCGCGCGGAGCCTTTTATATGCACGGCAGAAGCGCCCAATAAATACGCCGTTAAAGAGATAGAGTATGGGTCCGCCGTATACAAATACTGCAAGGCTTCGGCCGCTTTTTTGTAATCTTTGGCTAAATAAAAACTAACGGCACTACCCAACTTGGCGGAAGAAACATACTCAAAATCGGCCGTTAAATACATCACGTCCGCAAAGGCTTGGCGGGCTTTTTTATATTTGCCCATTTCCAACAAAATCCAGCCGCTTTGCAAAACGGGGTACGGGTCATCCGGCAGTAATTTAGCCGCTTGGCGGGCGTGTTTTAAGGCTTGTTTTAACAGGCCGCGCTGCACGGAAAGAACGGCCAGTTCCCGGTTGGCGGCGGCGGCCACGGCCGCGTTGGGGTCCTGCTCAAAGCCTTTGTAAGAAAAATAACATTCGTCCGTTTCCCCCTGGCGGCATTTTTCCGCCGCGCCGGCAAGTTCCGGCGGGAACGAATAATCCAGCACGCTCTTAAACAAAGCGGGGTCACTCAATTTAGATTGCATTTTTACCGCCGTGAGCGAAGTGGTCGTCGTGACGCGCACGGGGGCATCCCCGGCGGGGGCAGCACCCGCAGGAGTGGAAAGCGGTTGGTTGGCGGCCGGAGGGACCGCATCAAAAATAGAGGCCCAAGCCACCGCGGTAAACACAAGCGGCAAGGCGGCGGAAATTGCGTATTTTCTCATATACAAATTATAACAAATTCCCCCTCTGTTTAGGGGCAAAAAAACGCCCCGCTGTTTTTGCAACGGGGCGCTGCTTCAAAATATACTACCGGGCGTTGTTTTTGTGCTTAAATTGCGCATTGTATAAAGCGGCATACGCCCCGTTGGGAATTTGCAATAATTCTTCATGGGTTCCGCGTTCCACAATTTCGCCCTGGTTCAGCACTACAATCATATCCGCATTCACTACGGTAGACAGGCGGTGCGCAATAACAAACACCGTTTTATTTTTAGTCAGGTTGTCCAACGCTTTTTGCACCACCGCTTCGGACTTATTATCCAATGCGCTGGTGGCTTCGTCCAACACAATGACCGGGGCATTTTTGATAAACGCGCGCGCAATGGCTACCCGTTGGCGTTGGCCGCCGGAAAGCGTAATGCCGCGTTCACCCAGGACCGTGTTTAAGCCGTCTTTCAAAGAGGCAATAAATTCGTCCAAATGGGCGTGTTTTACGGCTTCTTTCAAATCCGCTTCCGTAGCGCCGGGGCGGCCGATTAAAATGTTATCGCGGATGGTTCCGCTAAAAAGGAAGTTATCCTGGAACACCACGGCAATTTGGTCACGCAGAGAGGCCAACTCCACCTCCCGCACGTCCACCCCGTCCACCGTCACGCGGCCTTGCTGCGGGTCATAAAACCGTGGGAGCAGGCTGACAATGGTGGATTTCCCTCCGCCGGAGTTGCCCACAAAGGCCACCGTGTGCCCCACGGAAGTTTTTAAGTTGATGTTTTTAAGCACGGGCACGCCGGGTTTATATTCAAAGGAAACATTTTCAAAGGCAATTTCCTTTTGGATACCGGCCAGTTTGCGGGCGCCGGGTTTATCCGAAATTTTGGTTTTAAGGGAGAAAATTTCAAAAATACGGTCAATCGCCAAAAACGCTTTTTTAATATCCACATAGTTATCCCCCATGGTTTTAACCGGGGTATATAACATTAAAAGCGCCGTGACAAAAGATGTAAAATTACCGCTGGTAATGGTGCCTTTTACAATCATGGAGCTGCTCTGCCAGAACACGAGCGCCAACCCCAAAGACACAATAAAGTGCATCACCGGGGATAGCCACCCCGTGTGTTTAATCATGCCCATATTCAAGTTGAACGCATCTTCCATCAAGTGGTTGAAGCGGACTTCCTGGTCTTTTTGCAAGTTATAGGCGGCAATCGTGCGGTTGCCGTTGTAGGCTTCGTTATAGGCGCGCATGGCAATAGAGCCGATAACGACGGAATCGTGCACTAATTCTTCCAACTTTTTACGCACAATAAAAATAAGCCCGCCGGCAACCGCAAAAGCACCGATGGCAATAAAGGTAAGCTGCCAGGAGTTATAAAATAACACCCCGATTAACGTAATGGACGAAAACACGCGGGTCACAATCATCCGCAGGTTGTTAATCAGGCCGTTGCAGGCGGTGTCCGCATCCCCGTTAAAACGCATCATTACAAAGCCGGAGTCCACTTTATCAAAATAGCCGCTGTGCATGGTGAGCAGTTTTTCAAACAGTTTTTTGCGCACCCCCAGGGTGATTTTATTGCCCACCCAGGTATTGAGGTACTTTACCAAATAGGTCAGTACGCTTTGCACTAGCACAAACACAATAATTAAAAGCGGTATCCAGGCGGCAAAAAAAGCATCTTTTTTAACGAGTACATCATCCGTGTAGTACTTCATAAACATAGCCACCGTGGCATCCAGTGCGCCCACCGGCAAGGCTAGCACCAGCCCCATACCGGCACGGAACCAGTACGGCTTTACGAACGGCCACATTTTTTTATAATTTACCACCAGGGGGTTTTGGAACAGCAAATCCCGGACCGATAGTTTTAATAAATTGGTTTTCATAGGAAATAAACTCCGGAAATTCTAAATTATAACAATTACGGTACGCTTTGTCCTGTTTTTGGAGGGGTTGAAAAATCGGGCGTACTTTGCTAAACTAATCAAACGGCCCGGAAATGCGAACAGCGTTTATCCGGCCTAAAATTTAATATACATCACAAAATAAGGGGACGTTATGGTGACTAAAAAAGCAAACAAAGAGGCTCTTACCGCGGCCGAAATGAAAGCCATTAAGGCACATCTCTTGCAATTACGCGATGATGCGGCTGCGCGCCTGAAAGATAAAAAAAATATGGATATGCCGGACAATGAGGTGGGGGACCCCATTGATGACGCTTCCAAAAGTTTAGATAAAGAAATTTTGTTTGAACTTTCCGGCAACGCCCATAAAACATTGGACCAAATTGAGGCCGCTTTGCGCAAAATAGACAAAGGCATTTACGGTATTTGCGAATACTGCCGCCAACCGATTCCTAAAAAACGCATTAAAGCGTTGCCTTTTGCGCGCTACTGCATCAGCTGCCAACACACGACCGAAGCGCACCATATGCATTAAGGCAGGCACCCGGCAACACATTCAAACCGATAGAAAAAACCCCGCTTTCAGGCGGGGTTTTTTATGAACCGGCAAAACATCAGTTTATCTGTCCCGGTACGGGATAAACACCACCTGCGTATGGCGGGTATCTTTCGCACGGGCCACAATTTTATAAGTATTGCGCGATACGCCCAACTTAAACCCGCGCCTGTCCAACGTGCGTTGGATGTCCCGTTGGAATTGCACCGGGTCGCCGGATAACAGCACCAGGCGTTGCAAATCGTTCGTAAAATAGCCGTATTGGGAACGGTGGATTTCCTGCAACAGGGATAAATCTTCCAACGTTTTTTGGGCGCGGTCAATATACGCGAGCTGCACGGCGGAACCCTTGGCAAACGTCTGCGAATAAAACACGCCCGCATAGGCGGCGATAATGGCAAGCCCCGTCAGCGTAATGGCCACCGTTTCCATAACGCCTTTCGGGCGCAGGCGCACCACGACGGAACGGCCCATAAAATCTTCCAAAGCGCGTTTGCGTTCTTCAAAAAACGCCATTAAAAAACCGCACATCAGCAGGCCCGCGCTAAAATAATACCCAATACTGCGCAACAGCGCCCGCATAAAGCCGATAGGGGCTTCGGGGTCGTCGGCAGAGGCAACGGCAATCCCCACCAGTTTTTTACCTAAAGGCACTCTCCCCCCGCAGGAAAAAACCGCCATATATAGCACAAACACCGCATTTAATAAACCCGTTAAGGCGTAAATATGGGCCATTTCCAGCTCCATATTACGGGTAGCCAACATCAAAATCACTTGGCCGGGAATCATAATCAGGCCGTAGTCAATCAGCAAGGCCACAAAGCGTTCCATTAACGAGGCATACTCCACCTGCGG
>CAKUDJ010000088.1 GCA_934644855.1 uncultured Elusimicrobiales bacterium | reverse complement strand
GCGGTATTATCCGTTAAAATCCCGCACCCGCAGTTTGAAGGGCAGACCAAAACCAAGTTGGGCAACTCGGAAGTGGAAGGCATTGTGCGCTCCGTAGTGGGGGAAACTTTATCTACATTCTTTGAAGAAAACCCCAAAACGGCCCGCGCCATCTGCGAAAAATGCGTCGGCGCCGCCGTGGCGCGTGAAGCCGCCCGCAAAGCGCGTGATTTAACCCGCCGCAAAGGCGCGTTGGAAGGCGGCGGCCTCCCCGGCAAACTGGCCGATTGCCAAGAAAAAGATGCCGCCAAGTGCGAAATTTTCCTGGTAGAAGGGGACTCCGCCGGTGGTTCCGCCAAACAAGGGCGCGACCGTGTTTTCCAGGCTATTTTGCCGCTTCGCGGTAAAATTTTGAACGTGGAAAAAGCCCCGCTCGTTAAAATCTTATCCAGTGATACCATCCGCGACTTAATTGCCGCCGTAGGTACCGGCGTGGGCGAAGGGGACGGCGGGTTTGATATTTCCAAACTGCGCTACCACAAAATTATTTTAATGGCTGATGCTGACGTGGACGGACAACACATTTCCACCCTGCTGCTTACGTTCTTCTACCGCCAGTTGAAACCGCTGATTGAGGGCGGACACATTTATTTGGCCCAACCGCCTTTGTATAAAGTGAAAAAAGGTAAATCGGAACAATACCTGCAAACCGAAGACCAAATGCAACAATGGCTGATGAAAGAAGGCCTTGCCAGCGTGACGGTGACGGATATGGATAAAAACACCGTATTAAGTGGGGACCAACTGAAAGATTTGTTAAAAGTCTTGCGGGATGTGGAAGATATTTTGGGTAAACTGGAAATCAAAAACATCACCTTGAATGACTTTTTGGCTTTCTTGGCCGAAGGGCGCGTGCCGCTCTACCGCACGCCGTTGCAAAGCGGCGGCTTCCGCTATTATTATACGGAACAGGAATACCGCGATTACGAAAACCAATATATGCAGGAAAAACGGGCCGAACTGGAAGCCGACGGCATGGATACCACCACGGTTTCTAACGACAGTTTGGTGCCGGAACACCAATCCTTATTTGAATTTGGCAAACTGTTAGCGGCTGAAAAGAAAATGGAAACCTTCGGGTTTACTTTCAAAAACTACCCGGTTATTGAAAACGAAAAAGAACGCGTCCACCCGCTGTTTAAGGTAAATAACGGCAAGACGGATGCGCTGGTATACAGCCTGGCGGAACTTTTACACGCGGTCAAAGAAGCCGCTTCCTCCGGGGCCACCATTCAGCGCTACAAAGGTTTGGGGGAAATGAACCCGGAACAGCTTTGGGAAACCACCATGGACCCGGCCAAACGCAAGTTAATTCAAGTAAGAATTAACGACGCGGCCGATACGGAACAGGCGTTTACTATGCTAATGGGGGACCGTGTGGAACCCCGCCGCGATTTTATCCAATCGCACGCCTTGGAAGTAAAGAACTTGGACATTTAACCCACCCAGCCGGGTATGACCGTACCCGGCCGGGCTAGATTTTAGCCGGATTAGGAGATTTTTAGCATGAGCGAAGAAACAAACAATCAGCCGCAAGCCCAAAACGCGAATGTGGACTTGTTTGGCAATATTCAAGAGCGTGATATTGCGGGAGAAATGCGGTCCTATTACATTGATTACGCCATGAGCGTTATTGTGGGCCGTGCCTTGCCGGATGTGCGCGACGGCTTGAAGCCGGTGCACCGCCGTGTACTGTATTCCATGAACGAAATGGGCTTGAAATATAACAAAGCCTACAAGAAATCCGCCCGTGTGGTAGGGGACGTGTTAGGTAAATACCACCCGCACGGCGATACGGCAGTATATGATACCTTGGTACGTATGGTGCAGGACTTTTCCCTGCGCAAACCGTTAATTGACGGCCAGGGGAACTTCGGTTCTATTGACGGCGACAGCGCCGCCGCTATGCGTTATACGGAATGCCGCTTGCAGCGCATTGCCGACGAAATGCTCAACGATTTGGACAAAGACACCGTCAAAATGATTCCCAACTATGACGGCTCTTTGCTGGAACCGTCCGTCTTGCCGGGCAAATTGCCGGCTTTATTAGTAAACGGTTCTTCCGGTATTGCCGTAGGTATGGCTACCAATATTCCTACCCATAACTTGGGCGAAGTGTGCGACGGTATTATTGAATACATCAAAGACCCGAACATTTCCACCAAGGATATGATGAAGATTATTAAAGGGCCCGATTTCCCTACCGGCGCCATTATCCGCGGTACAAAAGGCATTTACGAATATTTTGAAACCGGCCGCGGCAGCGTAAAAGTGCAGGCCCGCACGGAAATTGAAGAACGCAAAGGCGGGCGTGAAGCGATTATCGTGACCGAAATTCCGTACCAAGTAAATAAAACTTCGTTAATTGAAACGATTGTCGGTTTGGTGCGTGATAAAAAAATTACCGATATTTCGGACATCCGCGACGAGTCGGACCGCCGCGGTATGCGTTTGGTAATTGAAGTAAAACGCGACGGAAATGCCCAAGTGGTGCTGAACCACCTGTTCAAACATACGCAGTTGCAAACTTCCTTCCCGGTGAATATGTTGGCGATTGTAGACGGCCGCCCGCGTATTTTATCCTTAAAAGAAGTAATGAAAGCCTATGTAAAACACCGCAAGGAAATTATTACCAACCGCACCAAATTTGACTTAAACAAAGCCCAACGCCGCGAACATATTTTGCAAGGGTTGTTAATTGCTATTGCCAATTTGGACGAAGTTGTTTCCATTATCCGCAATTCCAAAGACCCGACCGAAGCCAAATTTAAGTTGATGAGCCAGTTTAGCTTATCGGAATTACAGGCCCAGGCTATTTTGGATATGCGCTTGCACCAGTTGACCCAACTGTCTGCGGACGCCATTGCCAACGAACAAGCCGAACTGTTAAAACTGATTGCCGAACTGCAAGGCATTTTGGCCGACCCGCAAAAGATTTTGGATATTATCGTTGCGGAACTGACCGAACTGAAAAAGAACTATGGCGACCCGCGCCGCACGGAAATCGGTTTGGATATGACGGACTTTTCTATGGAAGATTTAATTGAAAAGGAAGACGTTGTCATTACCATTTCCAACGACGGCTACGCCAAACGCATCCCGTTAGATACTTACCGCAGCCAAAACCGCGGCGGTAAAGGGATTATCGGCGGTAAAACGAAAGAAGAAGACTTTATGGAACACCTGTTCGTCACGTCTTCCCACGCCACTATTTTGATGTTCACCAACCGCGGCCGCGTGTTTGCGCTGCGCGCGTTTGAAATCCCCGAAGGCAACCGTATGTCCAAGGGTAAAGCCATTGTGAACCTCTTACAATTAGTGGGCGAGGAAAAAGTGACCTCTGCCGTGTCCATTGATAATTTTGACCCGAAACATGGCGAAAATACCTTCCTGACGATGTGCACGCGCTATGGCTCCATTAAGCGTGTAGCGTTGGAAGAATTTGCCAACATCCGCAAAACGGGCATTATTGCCATGGGCCTGGAAGAAGGCGACGTGCTGACCAGCGTGCAAACCACGCATGGTACGTCGGACATTATCGTAGCCACCAAGAACGGCAAATCCATCCGCTTTGACGAAAACCAAGTGCGCGCCATGGGCCGCCCGGCCAAGGGTGTACGCGCTATCAGCCTGATGGAAGGCGACGTGGTGGTTGGTATGGAACAAGCCCCCAATGATGCCCCGCAGCCGGATGTGTTATCCGTATGCGAAAACGGCTTCGGCAAACGCACGGAATTTAGCGAATATAAACGCCAAAACCGCGGCGGTATGGGTGTAATTACCATTAAAACCAGCGAACGCAACGGCAAAGTAGTAGGCATTAAGTTGGTGGACGAATCCAAAGACTTAATGATTGTGACCGAAAAAGGTATGACCATCCGCGTACGGTGCGAAGACATCCGCTCCGTAGGCCGCAATGCCCAAGGGGTCACCCTGGCCAAGTTGGAACCGGGTGACAAAATTGCCCGTATCGCCCCGGTGGTAAAGGCGGAAGAAGAACATACGGATTCCCAGGCCGAATAACCACCTGTAAGTGTTTTATAACTCCCCGCCGGTCTAGTTTAAGCCGGCGGGGTTTTTTATGGTATTTATAGGGGGGCGGAAAAGAATTTGTAAAAAGATTTACTGGGCGGTAAAAAAAGGTTTACAAACTTGCGGAAAAAGTGCTATAAAAATAACAGGGAGCCTATAAATATGCGAACAAATCCTCATATCTTGGAAATTAACACACGCGCGTGGATGAAGCGTTTGGAACGCCGCCACGGACAAAAATTCACCCTGGACCAAATCCCGGACAATTACTGGACGGAAATAAAGGCCCTGGGTTTTGATGCTATTTGGTTGATGGGCGTATGGAAACATAGCCCCAAAGCTACGGAAATTGCCCGTACACACCCGGATGTTCTGGAAGGAGTGCGCAAAGTAGACCCCCAGTTTGACCCCCAAGATATTGTTGCCTCCCCGTACGCTATTATGGAATATGTGGTGGATGAATCCCTGGGCGGCCCGGAAAGCCTCAAAAAATTGCGGGCCAAATTAAACGGCATGGGGATTGCGGTATTTTTGGATTTTGTAGCCAACCATACCGCCATAGATGCGCCCACCGTGGAACAAGAGCCGGATTTGTATATTAACACCGGCACCGCCCAACCGCACGTTCACGCGGATTGGTTTTTTACCAATAAAGCCGGGGTGCATATTGCCCACGGGCGTGACCCGTATTTTGCCCCGTGGACGGATACCGCCCAACTGAACTATTTTAACCCCAAAACGCGGCGCTTTATGTTGGATAACCTGTTGCGCGTGGCCGAACAATGCGACGGCGTGCGGTGTGATATGGCCATGCTCAGCC
>CAKUDJ010000087.1 GCA_934644855.1 uncultured Elusimicrobiales bacterium | reverse complement strand
TCTTTGGCGCGGGAAATGAGCGAAACTATTTGGTTGATTTCCTTTTTGGGGTCTTTAATGCCCATTTGCTCCAAAATCAGGCTGACTACTTTTTTTTGGTCGCTGTCATCATAAATGGCAAAATCGCGCGTGAGGCCCAATTTTTCGGCGTGTTGGCGGAGCATTCTAACGCCCATGGAGTGAAACGTATGTATCCACACGCGGCGCCCCGCGCCCGGCTCCAGGGCCTCCACACGCTCGCGCATTTCCTGCGCGGCTTTGTTGGTGAATGTGACCGCCAAAATGCGCGACGGATTATAGCCGTCTTCAATCAGTTTGGCAATTTTGGTGGTAAGGGTTTTGGTTTTACCCGTGCCGGCACCGGCTACAATCAGGCAGGGCCCGCCGTCATAATTTACAGCTTCCAACTGTTGGGGATTTAAGGATTTAAGAGAATCTTGTAAAGTCATTTTTACTTCCTAAACAGACAAAATGGGGCGGCCCGAATAAATGCCGCCCTTTCTAAAGGAGCCGCTATTTCAGTTCCATTTGCACCAGCGTTTCTATATGTTCGCTATGCGGGAAGAAATCAAACGCTTCCACCCCTACCAGGTTGTAGTATTGGGTGAAAGTTTTTAACTCGTTAGCCAGCGTGACGGGGTTGCAGGAAATATAAAGCACGTTTTTCACGCCGGATTCTGCCACCGCTTTGACCGCTTTGGGGTGCATACCGCCGCGGGGCGGGTCCAAAATAATCAGCGCGTCCTTCTTTTCAATGGGTTGCTGTTTTACAAAATCTTCCACGCGGGAGCAGAAAAACTGCACATTTTTTACCCCGTTGATTTTGGCATTTTCCAACCCGTTGTAAATAGCCGGGGCCACGCTTTCCACGCAGATACTTTTTTGGCACAAATCCGCACAGGAAAGGCTGAAACTGCCGGCCCCGCCGTATAAATCATAAATCATTTTAGGGACGATTTTTTTAACCAGGCCGCGCACGCGGGAATACATTTTTTGCGCCGTTTTGGTGTTGGTTTGAAAGAACGATTGCGGGGATAACTTAAACAACACTTCCCGCTCCGTCTTTCCGGCCCCGTCCGTCAGCAGGATTTTTTCCACAAAAGAGTCCTGCCCTTTTAATACTTTCAGGCTTTCCGGCGCGGCGGTATCGGCCAGGCCGTTGTTGACGGCAGACATAATGTTAAACGTGGGAAACACGCTTTCCACCGCCGCCACAAAAGTTTTTTCGTTAAAATCGTTCGTCACAAACAGCACGACCATCCCTTCGCCGGTGTTTTTACCCTCGCGCACCATTAAATGGCGCAAAACGCCGGTGTGCTTGCGTTGGTCGTAATACTCCAACCCTTCCGCCGCGGCCCAGGCGCGCACCGCTTTTAATAACGGGATAAGTTTTTCATTAAACAAAAAACATTCTTCAATATCAACGGCCCTATCCCATTTGCCTTTTAACTTAAACCCCAGGGCTTGTTCAAACACCAGGGGGCGCGTTTTGTTGGCCGGGTCTTTTTTATTGTAATTGGGGTCCCATTTCACCTGGTGGCAAAACCCCAATTCCACTTTATTGCGGAAGAACACCGGGTTATCCGTCAGCGTGACGGGAATTTCCGCCGTCCAAAACGGCTGCAACAATTCCGCCAGTTTCGTGCGTTTGCGGGCCACTTGCTCCGTATACGGCAAGTCCAGTAAGGCGCAGCCGCCACATTCCTTAAAATGTTTACACGTTAATTTACACATTGAGCTTAAACAGGCAGACATCGCCGTCCTTTACAATATAGTCCTTCCCTTCGGAGCGCACCAGGCCGTGTTCTTTGAGGGCTTTTTCACTTCCGTACTTCATTAAATCGTCAAAAGTATATACTTCAGCGCGGATAAACCCTTTTTCAAAATCACTGTGGATTTTGCCCGCCGCCTGCGGAGCCGTACACCCCACCGGAATCAGCCAACTGCGTACTTCCACTTCGCTCCCGGCGGTAAAATAAGTGCACAGGCGCAAAAGTTTCATCCCTTCGCGCACGATTTTTTCCAGGCCCGTATAATCGCTGCCGGTTTCTTCCAAAAAGGCGCGTTTTTCTTCGTCGGAAAATTCCGCAATTTCCGCTTCAAATTTTACGCAAAGCTCCACAAACCCGGCGCCGGTTTCTTGTGCATATTTGGCTACCTTTTCGGCATTGGCTACGTTGCGTTTTTCGGAATTGTTCCCCACATACAGTACCGGCTTGGCGGTTAAAAATTGGTATTCTTTCAACTGTTCCGGCTCCAACCCCAAGGCCGCCACCGGCTTGCCGTTTTCCAACGCCTCTTTAATGGATTTCATGGTTTCATAGGAGGCCACGGCATCTTTTTTGCCGCTTTTGGCGTTGGAGGCCAAGCGGTCGCAAATTTTGGAGGCCGTTTCCAAATCCGCCAACATCAGCTCCGTATTGATAATTTCAATATCGCGCAGCGGGTCCACGGAGTTCATCACGTGCGTGACGTTTTCGTCTTCAAATAAGCGCACTACATGGATAACGGCATCCACTTCGCGGATGTTGGCCAAAAACTTATTGCCCAAGCCTTCCCCTTTGCTGGCCCCTTTTACAATACCGGCAATATCCACAAATTTAATAAAAGCGGCTGTTTTTTTAGGCGGATTAAACAGCTTAAACAATGCATCTAACCGTTTATCCGGAATCGGCACAATCCCCACGTTGGGTTCAATGGTGCAAAACGGATAGTTGCTTGCTTCCGCACCGGCTTGCGTCAGCGCGTTAAACAAAGTGGATTTGCCTACATTGGGCAGGCCTACGATACCAATTTCCATGTAAAATCTCCTTCAGGACAAAATTGCATATATAGGTATATTTTAGCATTTAACGCGCAAGCAGACCACGCCAAACCCTAAAACTATTTTGTATACTAAATAAAACCGTTTGCGGAGGATATATGCGTAAATTTTTATCTTGTTTACTGGGTGCCGCTTTACTGGCCGCACTTACCGGCTGCGGGGATAACGGCCTGTTCAAGCCGTTGCGGGAACTTTCCGATAAACTGGCCCCCACGGCGGCCCAAAAAGCCATTGACCGCCAAAAAGCAGCCAACGGCCTGTCCGACGAAAGCTTCCTAAAAGTGGTGACTACCCAAAAGCCGGAAGCCATTATCGCTATGCTCAATAAAGGGGCCGATCCGAACGCCCACGACGAGCAAGGCCAAAGCGCGCTAGCCCTGTATTTACAAACCAAGTACCCGGATGCCGATACCGTGGATGCTTTCCTGCGTGCCGGGGCTGATGTAAACGCCCTGACCCCCAAGGGCAGCCCGCTGCTTGCCGCCGCCTGTGCCATCAGCCCGCGGCTCACACAAATTTTGCTGGCCCATGGGGCCAAAGTGGATACCCTGTACCCGAACGGTATGACCCCGCTGATGTATTGTGCTATTTCCGCCACCGGGCCGGAAGCCGTACAACTTTTAATACAAGCCGGGGCAGACGCTTCCTACCAGGCACCTAACGGGTGGACGGCCCGCTCCGTGGCCGAGCAATACAACCGCAACCCGGCCGTAGCGCAAGCCTTAGCCGCCCGTTAATCAGCCGTTTTACAAACACAAAACCCGCGCCTAAAGCGCGGGTTTTTTCAAATCGCACGTCCCGTACGAGATTCGAACTCGTGATCTCCGCCTTGAGAGGGCGGCGTCCTAGGCCGCTAGACGAACGGGACAACAGTTTTATTATATCATATTGGACTAACCCATAAAAGGGCACCGCGCCCTATCCGCAAAAGGTTTATTTTTTATATAATTTTATACACACGGGTATTTTTATAATATCCGGCAATCCGGGGGAAACCCCTTATCAAGAGGAAACTATGGAACTAGCCCTTTGGCAGACAGTGCTGTTGTCTTTGCTTATTGTTGTAGTGCTTTTTTTGCCGCTAACCATTCACAAAGTGGAAGAAAATTTGGAAGCCTTCTTATTTTGCTGCGGTTTATTTGCCGTCACGGTGTCTAAAACGTGGAGCGGGCACCTGGTGCTTACCGCCCTGGAAGACCCCATTAAAATTACGGTAGCCGTTTTTGTAGCCGGCTTACTGTTCCGCTATTTTAATAAACAACTGCAAAAACTGACGCAAAAAGCCGTATCCTTTATCGGTTTACGGGCCACGCTGTTTTTGATTGTATTTATTTTGGGGATGACCTCCAGTTTAATTACCGCCATTATCGCGGCGTTGATTTTGTCCGAAGTGGTTATGATGCTCCCCCTCAACCGGGAAGGCCGCACCCGCATGGTGGTATTTACCTGTTATTCCATCGGTTTGGGCGCGGTGCTTACCTCTATCGGCGAGCCGTTGGGCACGGTGGTCCTTTCCAAACTTTCCGGCGCACCCCACAATGCGGATTTTTGGTTCTTAATTGAACATTTGGGTTGGTACATTTTGGGCGGCGTGTTGGTTATGTCCCTATTGGCCAGCTCCATCCGCGCGGACACCATTAAACACGCCCCCGGCGTAAAGGAGAGCGCTTCCGCGGCGGACGAACACTCCGTCAAAAGCATTGCCGTACGGGCCGGAAAAATTTACCTGTTCGTGATGGCGCTTGTATTTTTGGGCGACGGCTTAAAGCCGCTGGCCGAAATTACCATTAAAAAATTGTCTGCCTCTTTCCTGTATTGGATTAATATGCTCTCCGCCGTGTTGGATAACGCCACCCTGGCCGCTATTGAAGTGACGCCGGACATCCACACCCGGGAACTTACCTTCCTGCTGATGAGCTTGATTATTTCCGGCGGGATGCTGATTCCGGGCAATATTCCCAACATTATTTGTGCCTCCAAACTGGGCATTAAAAGTAAAGATTGGGCCAAACACGCTTTGGGCATTGGCGGGGCTTTATTAATTGCCTACTTTATTATTTTAAGCGCGGTAGTTAAATAAACCGCCGCTTGTTTGCTTTGCCGCACGCCTGAACGGGGCGTGCGGTTTTTTATTCTAA
>CAKUDJ010000086.1 GCA_934644855.1 uncultured Elusimicrobiales bacterium | reverse complement strand
CAAAACCAACGACGTCGCCGGTGACGGTACCACCACCGCTACCGTATTGGCTAACGCCATGTTGACCGAAGGCATTAAAAACATTACCGCCGGGGCCAACCCCACGTTGGTAAAAAAAGGCATTGAACTGGCCGTAGAAGCCACCAAAAAAGAATTGGAAAAAATGCACAAACCGGTAAAAACCAAAGAAGAAAAAGCCCAAATTGCCACCATTTCTTCCAACGACCGCGAAATCGGTAATATGATTGCCGAAGCCATTGAAAAAGTGGGCGCGGAAGGTGTAATTACCGTAGAAGAAGGCAAAACCGCTACCACCCAACTGGACGTGGTGGAAGGTATGCAGTTTGACCGCGGCTACATTTCCCCGTATTTTGTGACGGATTCCGAACGGATGGAATGTGTACTGGAAAACCCCTATATCATCATTACCGATAAAAAAGTTTCCAGCATGAACGACTTACTGCCGGTATTGGAAAAAATCGTCCAAAGCGGTAAACAATTCCTGATTATTGCCGAAGACGTGGACGGCGAAGCGTTGGCTACCTTGGTAGTGAATAAATTGCGCGGCACCTTGAAAGGCTGCGCCGTAAAAGCCCCGGGCTTTGGGGACAGACGCAAAGAAATGTTGGAAGATATTGCCATTTTGACCGGCGGTGACGTGCTTAGCGAAGAACGCGGCATTAAACTGGACAAAGCCGAATTGGCTATGCTCGGCCAGGCCGCCCGCGTGGTAATTGATAAAGAAAACACCACCATTGTAAGCGGTAAAGGCAGCAAAGAAGCTATTGCCGCCCGCTCGGAACAAATCCGCAAACAAATTGAAAACTCCAAGAGCGAATACGATAAAGAAAAATTGCAGGAACGCTTGGCGAAACTTTCCGGCGGTGTGGCTGTAATCAGCGTAGGTGCCGCTACGGAAACCGAACTGAAAGCCAAAAAAGCCAAAGTGGAAGACGCCAAAAACGCCACGAAAGCCGGTGTGGAAGAAGGCCTTGTGCCCGGCGGCGGTGTGGCGCTTGCCCGCAGCCAAGCGGCTTTGGACGCTATCAAAACCGATAACGAAGACGTTCGCACGGGTATTAACATTGTCCGCAAAGCGTTGACGGCTCCGTTGAAACAAATTGCCGTAAACGCCGGTTTAGACGGCGCCGTAGTGGTGGATAACGTGCTGAAGATGCAAGGCGCGGCCGACGGTTATAATGCCGACAACAACACCTATTGCGACCTGTTGAAAGCGGGCGTAGTGGACCCGGCCAAAGTGGTCCGCACCGCCTTGGAAAACGCCGCCTCTATCACGGGCACGGTTCTCTTGACCGAAGCCTTGGTAGCGGATGCGCCGGAAAAAGAAGGCGCGGCTCATGCCCCGGCTATGCCCGGCATGGGCGGTATGGGGATGATGTAATTTCCCGCTAACCCGATTCAAACGCCGGGGCCCTTGAGGCCCCGGCTGTTTTTTGTCCGGGCACTAAACAGCGCCTAGGCCTAAAGGCCTAAAAATGCCTGGGCCTTTTTCCCCGACTGAAATAGAGCCTTTTTTTACTGGCCAGGCTGTAAATACTTAGATAAAATATATATACAGTACAAATACTAAATAGGAGAGTGTATGAAAAATATTATAGCAGTTGCTTTAATGCTTGGTTTAGTGACTACCGCCCCTGTTCAACAGGCACAGGCCGGTGAAAGCGCTTTATTTGAAAAAATTACCCATAAAGTTGCGGTAGCGGCACAAAAACAAAAGATCCAACCGACTAATGCCGGTGCAATCAAACAAAATTACCGTGTAGACTTTAATTTTTCCGAAAAATTCCGTTTCTCATCCACCGATATTGAAAGAGGACCTTTTGAAGCCGATATGGCCTGCAAAGCCTATGCCTTGGATAGCCATTGGCTTATTTTAGCCGGTACCTGTATGAACTATTTTAACGGGGATATTTTTGAATTGGGTGACCATGAATATATAGAACGCTATGGCCGTAAAATCAATCGTACCCATGTGGGCTCCTTTGAATTAAACCCCGGCAACTATGCCAAAAACAAAGGTGTAATGCTCATTTGGGACCAAAACGCTAATTTTGCCGGGCCGTACGTCAATGTATTGGCTACCAACACCCCCAAACAGTTATTTGTATTAAACGCCAACCATACTATCAAAATCCATACGGCCCGCTTTGGGTTGGATGCTGTGCGCGAAAGAAGCCTTAAACCCCATTCGGTTCAAGACAATACGTTCCAACTGAGAGAAGGCCGTTCCGATTTATCCGGCACCGCTACCGACCCGTTGTTCTTGGTTTCTGCCCGCGGGAACGAGTTTTTAGCCGCCTATAACGCCGGGACCATCTCCTATGCGTTGCAAATGTCGCTCGATGACATTACCCACACCTTTGACGGCAAACCTTCGCCTAATTGGTACACCTTGTCTGCCAATGATTTGCAATTTATTAAAAAAACCGTTCAGCAACACCGGCCTAAGGATTGGGCCCGCATTAAAGGACGCTTATTCTTCAACCAAACATCCGTCCCGTTCTTTAAGTAATTTTAATACCCGCCCGCAAGGCGGGTATTTCATTTATTCGCACAAATAACCTTAGGTCTAAAGGCCCAAAAAATCCTGGGCCTTTTTTCCGCCGGAAATAGAGCCTATTTTCTCTGGAAAAAAATACCATTCTTGTATAGAATATATACATAGACAATAAAACAGGAGAAAGTATGAAAAATATTTTAGCCGTTGTTTTCATGTTGGCTGTATTGCCCTGCGTTGTCCATATCCAACAAGCTTCCGCCAGCGAAACTGCTTCTTTTGAAAAAATCAACTATAAAGTTGCACGCGCCGCCCAAAACCAAAAAGCCAAAAACACCAATACCGGGGCCAGCACCCAAAACCTCCGCGTGGACTTTACTATTTCAGAAAAATTTTACGATAAAAAAATCAAGCAAGATAACGGCCCGTATAATGCCCACATTGCCTGCAAAGCCTATGCCTTGGATAGCCATTGGCTTATTTTAGCGGGTACTTGCATGGATTATTCTAACGAAGATTTGCGTGATATTGACGACCGTTTTTATATCCGCCGGTACAACCGCCAAATCAAGCGTGCCCTTATCGGTTCTACCACACTAGACGAGCGCAACCACGCCAGAACCCGCAATGTGATGCTTATTTGGAACGATAAAAGCATTTTTCAGGGCCCGTATGTAAATGTATTGGCCACCGCCGCCCCCAAACAGTTGTTTACATTAAGTGCCAACCACCTCCTCAAAATCCATACTTCTTGCTTAAATGCAAACGCCTTGCGCGCCAGAACCCTTAAACCCAATTCCGTAAAAGGCAACACGTTCAAACTGGATGAAGGCTTTACGGATTTATCCGGCACGGCCACGGACCCGTTGTTCTTATTTTCCGCCCGCGGGAACGAGTTTTTATCGGCTTACAATGCCGGTAAAATATCCTATGCCTTACAAATCTCCTATCGTGACGTTAAATATAACTCCCATGGGAATTTTTCGGACACCTGGTACACCTTGTCTGTCAATGATTTGCAATTTATTAAAAAAACCGTTCAGCAAAAACGGCCTAAGGATTGGGCCCGCATTAAAGGACGCTTATTCTTCAACCAAACATCCGTCCCGTTCTTTAAGTAATTTTAATACCCGCCCGCAAGGCGGGTATTTCATTTATTTACACAAACAACCTTAGGTCTAAAGGCCCAAAAAATCCTGGGCCTTTTTTCCGCCGGAAATAGAGCTTTTTTCCTCTGGAAAACCCGGTTATTGTTATATAAAATATTATGGAAGAAACCAAAAAGGAGATTATATGAAGAAATTTTTAATATGTACTTTAATGTTGTGCGTCTTAACGGGCATATCCGCCGCCCAACCGTATAGACCGAAATCCCAATTAAACTTTGGGGATTGGATGCAAAAAAACAAAAAACAATTTTCTTATTTGGATTGGCATAAAGATTGGGAGAAAAAAACCGCGCGCAAAAAAGCAGCCGTGGCAAGAGCCTATGCGGCTATCCCCCAAAACGCTAAAACGGAAGCCAGAATTATGTGGTGGGACAACTACTCTATGCGCGACGGCTCCATGCAATCCTATCAGGAATTTTATTACTGCAGTGTTATTTTAATGGATTATAACGAAAAAAATGGCCTTGGTACCGTCAATGTTGCGTTCAAAAACGATTGTTTTAAGTTAGTGAAAGAGGAATCCTCGAAAGATTGGTTTACCTTCCAAATTAACTTAGCGCAATTTAACACCCCGGGCCAGGAAGAAAGCTTTGAATATAATTACAGCGATAGTGATGAGGGAGTTGTCGGCAAGGACTTAAAATGCTTCAAACATATCAAAATTAACGGTGCCGATTATTATCAATTCCCTATGCCGGTACGCACTCCGGCCTTGAAAAACGGCTTTAAGAAGCTCTTTCCTGCGTCCAAAAAATTCATTACTGCGGAAAAAGCCTCATTGGCGTTAATCGCCATGCCCAAAGCCCACGCCCGTTCCTCACACAGACTGTTAGGACTTTAATAAAACAGCACACCCGCCCCAACCCGGCGGGTGTTTTTTGTAAATATGCGCTCTGCCGGGGCCTAAAATGCGGCCCCCGGTGCGTAAATATAGGGCTAAAGGCCTATAAACAAGCGGGCCTTTTGGCCATTGAATTATTCTTTTTATTTTCTATAATATATATAGAAACTACTTCAAGGAGAACTGGGTATTATGAAAAAACTAATCACGTTTTGCACTTTGCTTTTAGCCGTAGCTGTAAACGCAGGGACCAATCCCCCTGTAAAAAAAGTTAAAGTACAAGCTCCAAAACAGCCTGCGTATGAATTTATGCAAAGACGTATAAGCAACGCTGTGGAAAAGAAAGTGCGCGTTGTGACGGTGTGGGTAAACGGTGTAAAAGCCAAAGGCGCGCTGATTGGCTTTAATGCAGACAAAACCAAAGCGGAAGTTATGTTGGAT
>CAKUDJ010000085.1 GCA_934644855.1 uncultured Elusimicrobiales bacterium | reverse complement strand
TTGGGGGGCATAATCAACTGGGCATCCGCCACTTTTATTAATTCTTCTATGGATGTGGGGTACATGGAAAACGCCACCTTAAATTCCCCGTTATTTACACGGCGTTCCAATTCCGCCACCCCGCGGATACCGCCCACAAAGTCTATGCGTTTATCGGTGCGCGGGTCCCCAATGTTCAGTAGCGGTTGGAGGACGTTTCTTTGCAGGATACTTACGTCTAGCCGGCTGACGGGGTCTTCCTCATTAAACGAACCTTTTTTAGCGGTCAGCGTATACCATTGGCCGCCGAAGTACATTCCAAAACTGTGGCGGCGCGTGGGTTTGGCGAGCCCGGTAGCCTGAACGTAAAAATCCTTTTTAAGCGCTTGGATAAATTCTTCCGGCGTGCGGCCGTTTAAGTCTTTTACCAAACGGTTGTAATCCATAATAAACAACTGGCTGGCGGGGAAAATAACCGCCAAAAAGTAATTGAAAGAAGCCTCCTCCCCATGCGCGGGATATTTTTTGCGCAGCATAGCGGCCACATTCCCCGCGGCGGCGGAGCGGTGGTGTCCGTCGGCAATATACAAAACGGGAATTTTTTGGAAAGCCGCTTCTATTTTAGCCATATCGTCCGGGTCGCTAATCACCCAAAAAGTATGGCGTATGCCGTCATCCGCCATAAAAGAGCAGACGGGGAAATCACTAATCACTCCGGCTACGGTGCGGTCAATGTCCGGGTTATCCGGGTAGGTTAAAAAGACCGGCCCGGTAGTGGCGTGCAGGGCTTGGACGTGTTTACTGCGGTCCAACTCTTTATCCTTGCGGGTCAGTTCGTGCTTGCGGATAATGCCTTTGTCGTATTCCAGGGTGGAAACCGCCGCCACAAGCCCGTATTGCGTGCGCCCGGCCATGGTTTGGGCGTACAAATAATAGTGGGGGGTGGCGTCCTGCGTGAGCAAGCCTTCCTGCTCAAAGCGGAGGAAGTTTTCCCGCGCTTTGGCGTATACGGCGGGGGAATACGGGTCTGTGCCTTCGGGCAGGTCAATTTCCGGCTTGTCTATATGCAGGAAAGACTCCGGGTTGCCTTGCGCCATTTCCCGCGCCTCTTGCGAGTTTATTACGTCGTACGGCGGGCAGGCGATACGTTCAAAATCTTTAGTAGGGCGCAGGCCCTTAAACGGTTTTACGGTTGCCATATTAGTTTACCTTGTGTAAAAAGTTTCCTGTTTGGGCGAAGGTGTCCACAATGTTTACGGCACATTCTGCCACGGCATCCTGCGCTTGGTCTGTGGAAGCGCCAATGTGGTGGGTGCCGTAAAAACATTCCAAATCCGCAAACGGGGCAAAGTCAAAAGCGCTGTCTGTGGCTTTGGGTTCGTTTTCGTACACATCTAACCCCACGCGCAGGTGTTTGGCCTTGGCTGCGGCAATTAAATCCGGCGTGTTTACCAGGCCGCCGCGCGCCGTATTGATGAATATGGCGCCGTCTTTTAAGGCATCAAAAAATTGTTTGTTGAACATCCCGTGCGTTTGCGGTGTTTCCGGCAAGTGGACGGTGACGGCATCGCTGGCGGCGGCCAAAGCATAAATATCCGGCATGGGCGTTATGTTTAGCCGGGCAAAAACATCCGCTTTGGAGCGGGCATCAAGCGCCAACAGGCGCATCCCAAAGGCTTGCGCGCGTTTGGCTACTTCTTGGCCGATATTTCCCAGGCCGATAATTCCCAATGTGCGGCCGTAAAGGCCCCGCGCTTTGCTGTATTCTTTTTTGTTCCACACTCCGGCGTTTAAGTCCCGCGTGTTGTGGTATAAACGGCGGTCCAACGCCAGTAAAAGGCCCATGGCCAGTTCCGCCACCGCAATAGAGTTGGTGCCGGGGCAGTTGCACACGGCAACCCCTTTTTGGGCGGCGTGTTTGAAGTCAATGGTATCAAACCCGGCTCCGGCACGGATGATAATTTTTAGCTTGGCGGCAGCATCTATTACCGGGGCGGGCACTTTGGTACTGCGCACGATTAAAACTTCCGCGTCTGCCGCGGCGGCGGGCAGGGTGGTTTCGTCCAGTTCCGGGCGGAGCGTGACGGCGTGCCCGCGTTTTTTTAGTTCTTCCGTCCAATAGGCGGGGAATTTATCGGCAATTAAAATGTTCATGGGGCCTCCTATTTTTGGGTGCGCAAATCTTTTACAATCAGGTCCACACAGTTAAAAAGTTTTTCAAATTGTTCCGTACCGTGGATGTCCACAAACGGGAAGCACCCGATACGCAACGAATTTTGCTTTACGGAAGAATATTTTTTTATTCCGTCGGCCAGATTGGCGGCCCCGGTGGCTTTTAAGGCGGCGGAAATATCCGCATCTTTAATGGCGGGGTCAGTCACTTCCAGGGTGACGGTGGTGTAAGAGCGGAATTTTTCGTCCTTAATCAGCGGGGCCAAATAGCCGCATTTTTGGGCAAAATTCAGCACCGCACTAGCGTGTTTGCGGCAAAGCGCGTCCATGGCTGTTAGGCCGCCGTTATCCAACATCCATTTGCAGGCTTCGTTGAACATCCATATATTGGTGGTGGAGGGCGTGTTGACCGTTTGGTATTTTTCTTGCGCTTTTTTGACGGCTTCGCCCAAATCCAACGCGTAAGGCACGGTGCGGTATTTTTTGGCCTCGTCAATGCGTTTGACGGCTTTGGGGCTTAAAATAATTACGCTGCTGCCGCCGCCCACGCCAAAACATTTTTGCATGGAAAAAAGCATCACATCAAACTGGCCTTTGGGCAGTTCCCGCCCGCCTGCGCAACTGGTGCAATCCCACGCAATTAAGGTATCTTCGCCGCGGGATTTCCAGGCGTCTTCCAAATATTCATTGGGAATTTGCACCCCGGTAGAAGTTTCGTTGGGCGTAAGCACGACCAAACTGGCGTTGTAGTTGGGTTTTTCGGCGGGGAAAAATTCGCCTTCTTTGGCTACCTTAAAATCTTTTATGACGCTCTCGTCCAAGCGGTCCGCAATTTTTTGGCACCATAATTTGGAAAACGCCCCAAACACCAGGCCGGAAACGGAGTTCGTCACCAAGTTCCACATCACCGCGTCCAGGGCCGGGGTGGCCCCGCCTAAAAAGAAAATAACGGTATAATCCGGCGGCAGGGAAAGTAAATTTTTCAAATTTTCCGTGGCCTCTTTATATAAACCGTCGGTGGAAACATCTTTGGCGCGGTGGCTGCGTTCAAAAAGCGTTTGGCAGACAGGCGTTTGGCGCAAGAGCGGGTGCCCTTGGCTCGGCCCGCAAGCAAAGGTGGAAGTAGGCAATAATTCTTTAGCAATTTTTAACATTTCAAAGAACCCTCCCTAGGTATATTTTTATTCATTTCATTTTAATATCTTTTTATTGTATAAAAGTTTACCGGTTCCGGCGCAATTTTTTACGGATTACCACCCATAAAAAACCCGGGCTTACCAAAAGCCCGGGGTTGCGAAATGTGCGCGGTTTAGCGTGGTTGGTAGTAAATATCTTTTTTGGTTTTGTCGGCCGTTTCTTTCCCGGCAACGGCTTGCAAAATCAAAAAGGCAAACTCTATTACCGCCGCCGCACTTTTGCCGGTAATAATGCACCCGTCCTGCACGGCGTAATCCGGCTGATAGTTCCCGCCGAAGTCTTCGTCCATGGCGGTAAAGCAGGTGTAATTGCGCCCTTTTAAGTAGCCGGCGTGGCCCAAGAGCGTCGGCCCCGCGCAGATAGCGCACACATATTTATCCGCCTGCATAAATGTTTGAATGAGTTGTTGCACGCCGGGGTGGGCTTCCAACGCTTTGTATTGCGGCCCGCCGGGCAAAATAAGCGCGGCATAGTGGGTGGCATCCAACGTATCAAACGGTTTTAATTGGGCGCAGGTAAGCCCAAAGCGCCCGGTGGCTTGCGCGCCGTGGAGCGCATACACATCCACCGTCAGCCCGCCGCGGCGCAAAATGGCATACGTTCCCACGGCTTCAATTTCTTCAAAACCGTCGGTCACAATCATACAAACTTTCAGATTCATAGCTTACTCCTTATCGTGGCGGGGGGAGTACGGCTCAAACTGCCCCGCAAATAAAAATTCTTCCGCCAGGCGGGCGCAATCGGCAATACAGCCGGAGCAGGAGCGCAGTACGCGCCCGGTGGAAATGCCTTTTAATTCCCGGCAGAGGGCGGAGCCGTTCCAGTTTTCAAACTGTTTGAGCAGTTTAGCGCCCGCTTGCACGGTGGCGCCCTTGGAGGAACGGTCCGTTAAGTTGCCGGAGCTGTTTTTGAGCCCCGTTAATACCATGAGCCCGCAGACGGCCCCGCAGGTGGCCCCGCTGGCGGCAATTCCTCCGGCAAAGGCTTCCAGGGCGCGCAGGGCGGTGGGTTCGTCCATACCCAGTAAATCGCAATAAGTGCAGGCAACGGCCTGGGCGCAGTTGTAGCCGTGTTTGGCGCGGCGGTCTACGGCTTGTTGAACGCGGGATTTTATCACAAGGTTTCTCCTAAAAGAACCCCGGGCCTGTTAAAAACCCGGGGTTGAAATTATTTAACGGCTTTTAGCAGGGCGGCTACTTTATCGGTAGCTTCCCACGGGAAACCCTTTCTGCCAAAGTGGCCGTAAGCGGCCGTTTGCAGATAAATGGGGTTTCTTAATTTGAAATGCTCAATAATTCCGCGCGGGGTAAGCGGGAAAATTTTGCAGGCAATTTCGGCCAGTTTTTCATCCGCAATTTTGCCGGTGCCGTCCGTATCCACATAGAACCCGACGGGTTCGTCGCGCCCGATGGCATAAGCAATTTGCACGGTGCATTCGCTGGCTAATTTGGCGGCTACAATGTTTTTGGCAATATAGCGGGCCATATACGCGGCGGAGCGGTCCACTTTAGTCGGGTCCTTGCCGGAGAAAGCGCCACCGCCGTGCGGGCAGCGCCCGCCGTAAGTATCCACAATAATTTTGCGGCCCGTAAGCCCGGTGTCGGACTGCGGCCCGCCGATAACAAATTTACCTGTGGGGTTGATGTAAATTTTGGTGTTTTTATCAATCCAT
>CAKUDJ010000084.1 GCA_934644855.1 uncultured Elusimicrobiales bacterium | reverse complement strand
GCGCGGGTGTGGTACAATATACCTATGAAGCCGGATATTTTACATACCAAACAAGACGAATGGGCCTACACTTGCACGCAAACACCCGCCCGGCGCAAAGCCAAACGGGCGCGGGGCAAGGCCAAGCGCCGGTTATCCAAACAATTATTGGCGCAAGAACTGAACTAAAGTAATACCCGGGTCCGCCCGGCAGGATGTTTTTACAAAAGGAATACAATTATGCAATCAGGAAGCTTTTTAGACCGTGTTAAAATTTATGTGACGGCCGGCAAAGGCGGCGACGGCTGCCTTTCTTTCAGACGGGAAAAATTTATTGAATTTGGCGGCCCGAACGGGGGCAACGGCGGGCGCGGCGGGGACGTGATTATCCGCGCCGAAAGCAACCTGACCACCCTGTTGGAACTGGCCTATAACCCGCATATTGAAGCCCAAAACGGCGAAAAGGGCGGCACTTATAACAAAACAGGCCGCGCAGGGGAAGACAAAATTATTTTGGTGCCTTGCGGTACCATCATCCGCCAAAACGGCCAAATATTGGCCGATTTGACCCAGCAAGGGCAGGAAATTATTGTAGCCAAAGGCGGCAGCGGCGGGCGCGGGAACCAATCTTTCAAAACCCGCAACCATACCGCCCCGCGCATTGCGGAGCTGGGCCAACCCGGCGAAGAAGTGACTCTGATTTTAGAGCTGAAAGTATTGGCGGATTTGGGCCTGGTTGGCTTTCCCAATGCGGGCAAAAGCACTTTTTTAACGCGCATTTCCGCCGCGCGGCCCAAAATTGCGGATTACCCTTTTACCACCTTAAACCCCAATTTGGGTATTACCATGCACAAAGGGCGCAGTTTTGCCACGGCGGACATCCCCGGGATTATTGAGGGCGCCAGCGAGGGCAAGGGGTTAGGATACCAATTCTTAAAACACATTGAACGCACCCGCATTTTACTGCACTTGGTGGACCCGGAAGGCTTTGACGGTATGGATGCGGCGCAATCGGTTAAAGTCATTGAAAACGAGCTGAAAACCTTTGATAAAGAACTGGCCAAAAAGCCGCGCATTATTGCCGTAAACAAAATGGATTTACCGTGTGCCCAAAAAGCGTACGAAACCATTAAAAAGAAATGCAAAAAATGCAAAGTAATGCTGATGTCCGCCGCCACGGGCGAGGGCGTAAACGAAGTGTTGGACGAAGTGGTAAAAGTGTTGTCCGTCACGCCTGTACCCGTGGAAAAACCGGCGGTGAAGGAAGCCGCGTTGCACACGGTGGAACCCATGTTCCGCATTGAAAAAGACGAAGACGGCGTAATTCACATTACAGGCAAAAAGGTGGAAGAATTTATCCGCATGACCAACTTTGCCCAGCCGGAAGCCGTGACCCGCTTGCGGGGGATTTTCAAAAAAATCGGTTTGGAAAAAGCCCTGCTTAAATTTGGGGTGCAAGACGGTGACCCGCTAACTGTGGGCGGGCGCGAATTTGAATGGAACGGGAATTTTGACGAAGAAGCCCCCACCGCGCCGGAACACACCGGATACAAACGCCGCGAAACGAAAAACGAGCGTTTGGCCAAACGCCGCGCACGGCGGGAAGCCAAAAAACAGTAAGTTATTTATAAAAGTACGGGGCAGAAAATTCTTCTGCCCCGTTTATTTTATCCGCTAACACCTATAAAATTTATTTCTTCTTTTTTTGGCGGATGTCTTTTACCCCCAAACGGATGATATTGTGGTTGCCGCGCACGCCGCGCTTAATAAATTGGGGGTATGCGTCTTTGAAATCCAACTTATAATAATCGCTCCCCATAACGCTTTCCATAAAATTCCGCACTGGCTTGCTGAACGCCGCAAACAAAAAATAATCCCGGTGAATTTTTTCCCCGGTAGAAGGCTGCACCTGCTCCCAACCCATATTGGCAGATACTATCCCTATCAACTCCCCGGTGTTCGTCATCACGCCGGAGCCGCTCATCCCTTTGCGAATCCCGAAGTTTTTGGTATAAGCAAAGCCCAAATCTTTTACATAATACGCTTTATACGGGTCTTGTTTAATATCGCGCACGCCGTCAAAAATGGAAATAACGGACAGCTTGCGGTCTATTAAATAGGTGTCGTCATCAAATGTAATGATAGCCGGTAAATCCCCGCTCATGACCCGGCGCAATTTTGCGGCCGCCGCGCGGTGCTTGCGCAGGTATGATTGAAACTGCTGCGCGGATATGCCCGCAAGCGTTTGCCTATTCAGCCGTTTGTAATATAGTTGCGGGGCTTGGTTCAGGTCCAGGCGGATGAGCGCAAAATCATCCAAAGCCGGGGTATCCAAATCAAACCCGGGGTGCAGAAAAACATTCGGTTTTTTGGGGGTGGAATCCACTTGCGCCATGATGGAAACCGGCTCGTCCAGTAAATCCATTTGGATACGGCAGCCGCCCGCCGTGCAGAGCTGCAAACAATGGGCCGCCGTAGCAAACCACCGCCGCCCGATGCGTGTAGCTTGGCACTTTTTGGGGGTTTCCCCCTGCCCCAACGGCAAAATATGGTATTCAAAGGTGTGGTAGAAATCTTCTTTTTTGGTGTGGCGGTCTTCATCCGTGACAGCCACCACATTTACGCCTGCTTGCGCAGCCGTCCCGCACACCAACAAAAAGAAAAAAAATAGTTTGTTCATGGTGTCCCCCGCCGTATGTTTTATTATAGCAAAAACACCATTTTTACCGGGATATCAAAACCCGCAAGTCATACCCGGTGGCGCGGCCATAACGGCGCGAACTCCACTTGAGCGCGGGCATTTTAGTAAACGGAATGGGAATTACTTGTTCAAACTGGTTGCCGGAAGCAGGGGTGTAAAAAGCCGAAACAAAGGTGCGGTCCGCCGGGAAAGACCGGGCCAACGAAAAAGGCTCCAGGTAATCCGAATGGGCTTCCCCACAATGCACCACAAACATGGCTTTGGGATATTTTTTGCGGTATTCCCGCATTAATTTTACCCAGGCTTGGTTGCGCAGGCGCATTCCTTCCAAAGACAGCCAAATGCTGCTTTCGGACGCTTCCCCGCCTGGAACGGCATCATACCGGGTTTGCAAAAGCCGGTTGTGGTGCACAAAGCGCGGCTCCAACCCCACCAACGGAACGCCCGCCCGGTGCACCTCATTCCACACCGCAGCATGGCCTTTATAAATACCCAGGTTGGCGTAGGCTACGGCGTCGGAGGCATTAGCCCCTTGGGGCAAAAACTCCGTAAAAAACACGATTTGGCGGCCCGGGTGCATGGCCCGGAACGCACGAAACACGTCCGCGATGGTTTGGCGGACTTTGGGTTGGCCGTGTTCCTCGCCAATAAACCAATATTGCGCGTCCGGCGGGATTTGGGCGGCCAATTTTTTGGGCGTTGGATTTAACGGGCGCGCCGCTTGCACCAAAAGTTTTTCGTTCTGTTTTAACCACAATAAATTGGCCAGGCGTTGTTTAAGCACCCCGGGCACCAAACGGTTATTGGCCGCTTGAAAATACTGGCGCTTGATTAAAATAGAAGCATTTTTAAGGATAGGATTATCGGCGTATAAATCGTCTAAATTTTCCCCTACCCAAATATGGTTATTCAAAATGGTGCTTTGGGAAGGAATCAACAGGCGTTTGGCGTCTTTATCTATTCTTTTCCACGCCAGTTTGCGGGATTGGTGGGCGCGGCGTGCGAGGGTTTTTTCCATATTTTTCGGGGAGAGAATCTCTTTCCGGGGGCGTGGTTTTTGGGAGGCCGGCAACAATTTGCGGCACGCGCCGGAAAAACGCTTCAAAACGCCGCTTTGTGCATACACCGGTTCCGGCGCGCTTAATAGAAAGGCGCCGGCTAAAAGAAGTACTATGAATTTGCTTAAATTGCGCATAAACAACCCTGCCGGGGATAAGGCCCGGCACTCTCCTACTTAATATTATAAACAGATTTTACTTAAAATAAAAGGGCTTTTAGTCCCATTTGCTTAGTAGGTCTAAATAATAGCGGAAAATAAAACAAAAAACCCCGCCGGAGGGGCGGGGTTTTGTTTGCAAAAGAGAGTTATTACTTGGTGGTAATGAACACGCCAGGGCCCATGGTGGAGCTTAAGGAAACGCTCTTTACATAAATCCCTTTAGAGGTGCTCGGTTTAGCGCGAAGAATCGCGTCCATCACAGCTTTTGCATTTTCGGCCAATTTGGCGGCATCAAAAGACGCTTTACCAATAATGGTGTGTACGATACAGTAGGCATCGGCTTTGAAGTCTACACGGCCGGCTTTCAAGTCCTTAATCGTGTTGGCGACTTCAAAGGTGACCGTGCCCGTTTTGGGAGTAGGCATTAAACCGCGCGGGCCCAAGATTTTGGCGGCTTTGGCCAAATCTCTCATGGTGTCCGGCGTGGCAATTAAGACATCAAAGTCAATTTTGCCTTTGAGCACTTCTTCCACAATGTCTTCCGCACCTACGCGGTCCGCACCCGCTTTTTGCGCTTCTTGGGCGTGTTCGCCTTTGGCAATAACGGCAATGCGTTTGGTCTTGCCGGTACCGTTGGGCAATACTACCGCCGCGCGGACCACTTGGTCGGCCTTTCTGGTATCAATACCCAGGCTTACATGTAATTCAACGGTTTCGTCAAATTTAGCTTTGGCGTTGTCCTTTACAATTTGGGCGCCTTCGGCTAAGGTGTAAACCTTGGCTTTATCGTATGCTTTTTTAGCTGCTTCCATTCTTTTTCCCATCTAAAATCTCCTTTAAGGTTTTTGCGGGCCGGAACAGCCCTCCCTTAAATTTTCTAAATTTATTTCACCACTTCAACGCCCATGCTGCGGCAGGTACCTTTTACCATTTCGGCGGCATGTTTAACGTCTTTCGTGTTGAGGTCGGGCAATTTTACAGCGGCGATTTTTTCGCACTGCGCTTGGGTAATCTTGCCCACTTTTTCTTTATGAGGCTGACCGGAACCTTTGGCTAAGCCCAGTTCTTTTACAATCAGCACGGCCATAGGCGGCATCTTGGTAATAAAGGAGAAAGAGCGGTCTTCGTAAACC
>CAKUDJ010000083.1 GCA_934644855.1 uncultured Elusimicrobiales bacterium | reverse complement strand
CACTAGCATACCGCCCACAAATACTAAAGCCAAAGTAAACAGATATAAAATGTAGCGCATAAGAACCCTTGTGTATATTTTAGCAAAAAGCAGCCCCCGGGAACGGATAAAGTTGGGCCTGTTTTGTATTAGGCTTTCTTAAATAGGGGCGGCAGGCAACGGCCGGGCTGCATTAATTTTGGGGTCCGTAATGGTCTTCGTCCGCTTGTTCTTCTTCCTCTTCTTCAAAATCTTCTTCTTCCGCGCGGATGTCCTGCGCAAAGCGGGCCCAATCTTTGGCGGGGGCCTCAAAATTAATATTTAGGCCGGTGTTAGAATACGGCCCGAATACTTTATCTTCCCCGGCTAAAATGTTTTGTTCTAACGTCACTTGCATAAAAAAATTATCCGGCCGGTTGAATGCGCTGCAACAACTTTGGGGCGGCTCGCAAGGGCGCATATAAAAAGAGGCTTTCGGCTCCAACATGGTCCAGTTGCTTTCCCGGCGCTGGGCTAAAACCTCGGCAATAAAATCGGACAGGTAAATATTTTCCTCGTCTTTTACGGCTACCAGTTTTTCCGCTAATGCCGGGTTGAAAACGCTTTCTCCCTGGCAATATAAACCTATTTGGTATTCCATAAATTCACCTTCGCTCCCGGGTGTGGACCAAATGGTAAGCGGGGTGATTTCCAACTCCAGGTGTCCGTTTTCTCCAAATTTTATTTTAGCCATGGTTGCTCCTTGTGTGTAAAAAGGTAAAATCAGTTTCTCTTATTATAGTAAATCGGACGGAAAAATCCGCGCGTGTTTTGCTACAATAAAAATAAGGGGATGTTTTTACTTTATGAAAAAAATTTTATTGCCGCTTGGGTTTTTTCTTTGTTTGTGCGCTTGCCAAAAAGAAGCGCCCCGGCCCGTAGACGTTTCCCGCCAACCTGTGCCCGTTCCTACGCAAACGGGCCCGGCGGCTTGTTCCGGGCAGTATGCGGAAAAACTGCGCGCGTGCGAAGCTTTTACTTGTGTGGAAAGCATAGATGTAAACGGCCCCAAAACGCTGACCCGCACGATTGTGGGTAAAGAGGACGGCCTGTGTGTGGAAACAACCGCCTGGCAGGCCGCCGCAAACGCGGCCCGCGAAGCCGATTCTTCCGCCCCTTCCGCCTGGCCCGCCCAATGGAAACAAACCTGCCGTTTCCCCGCAGCGGAGCAGAAACAACAAGCCGATTATTTAGCCCGTTATTTTTCCCCGGATAAGCGCATCGCGCTGCAAAACCAGTTGTTGCTGCCTCCGGCGGAGCCGGGCACGGAAGAAAACCCTTTGGCTGTTTTTTTACAGAAGCAAATTTGTGCGCGCCCCGCTTTGCCCGGGGAAATAACCGTTCCGCCGGTCCGTTGTACGGGGACGGAGTCTATTACCGTTATTTTATCGGAAGAAAACGGCGTGCAAACTACCCAAACCGTTTTGTGTGAAAATTAGGAGAATATATGTCCAAAAAAATATTTTTGTTGATGGTTGCTTTGTGGTTGGCTGCGTGTGCCAAGCCCCCGCAGGAGGAAGCCGCGGTGCCGGAAGCCGCTTTGGCCGGAACGCAAGTGATGCAGAAGGGGACTTGCGGCGCCGCGTATGCAACACATTTGGGCCGTTGTGAAAAATATACTTGCACGGAAGGAGCCCCCAAAGGATTAGAAATCCTCCGCACGGTAAAAGGGTATGAGAATGATTGGTGTGTGGAAAGCGTGATGACGAAATCTGCCGGAAAAACGCCTGCGGACGGGGATGAGTTTTTGGAAGAAGACGAAACGCTGCAAGAGCAAATTTGTGCCTATCAGGCCGAGCAACTGCCCGTGGCGGCGGAATATTTGAGCAAATATTACGCGCAAAACGGCAATTATTGGGTTCATGCGGATGTGCCCGCCTCTTTTATAACAAAAGATGAGGAAAACCCGTTTGTGCAATTTGTGCAAGACGGGACTTGTGCGTGGGCCGTGGCCGATGGGGAGAATGAGGACTCGTTTGATTTTTAAGTTTCGCGGTTGAAAGTCCTAAAAAAATCCCCGGGCAAACCCGGGGATTTTTAGATAGAGCGGTTTTTAAGTTATTTGGCCAATTTGGAAAGTTCTTCCTTAAATTGGGCTTCCAAATCCGGCGAATAGCCGTTCCACGCGCGCACCAAGCGGTGTTTTTTATCAAACAACATAATGTGCGGGAAACCTTGTACGCCCATTTCCATTCCTGCTTGGCGGGCATTATACAGGGCTTTGGTTTGCATATTGTGCTGTTTGATAACGTCTAATACGGCCTCTTTGTCGCTATCCGCAAAGGCACCCACTACTTCGGCTTTGCCTGCAAAGGCCGCGCTGGCGGCATCCAATGCCGGTAAGGAGCGTTTGCACCACGGACACCAGGAGCCCATAAACGCAATCAATATGGGTTTGCCTTTGTAATCCGCAGAGTTCCAGGAAGTTTCTTCCGTGGCGGCTACGGGTAAAGAAAGGTTCAGTTTAGGCACCTGCGGCAGGGGCGCAATACAAGCGGCTGCCAAACAGGCTAAAACTACAGTAAAAAGAATTTTTTTCATAGATTTCCTCATTTTATTTATTTTGGAGCGCCAACAGACGCTCCGTATATGATAGAATACAAAAGATGGATAAATTAATCAATTCGTTGGAACGGTGGTTGGGGGAACGCGTGGACATATTAATTATGCCCCGGTTCGGCTCTTCCAAAAAAATTAAGGTGCGCGTGCTTACCGTGGTGGTCGTTTTGGCCTTGTGGCTTGCCGTGACGGTGGCCGGACTTTATTTTTGTATCCGTGCGTATGATTATAATATTACCAAAGCGGATAACCGTTTAATGCACGTAAAAATGCAGTTAATTTCCGACGAATTGGAGCGCGGCCGTAAGTATTTGGATTTATCCCGCACGACGGAAATGCAAATGCGCCAAATGTTAGGTATGCCGGGCGGAAAATTTGTTAATATGCCTAAAGGGTGGGAAGAACAACAGGAAAAGGCGGACGCGCGCGCCAAAGCCTTGTTTGGCAAAGATTTGAAAGATTTTGATACGGATGAATTTGAAAAATATATAGATGCCCTGCAAGATACCGCCCAAACGCGCTTGGCCGCGTATCAGGAAATTGCCTGGTATTATGCCAACGCACGCGAGGGACTGCATTCTACGCCGTCTATCCGTCCGTCCACCGCACGGATTAGCTCCGGCTTTGGCTACCGGTTGGACCCGTTCGGCCGCCGTTCTTCCAAACGCCATTCCGGGTTGGATTTTGCCGGAAAACCCGATAGCCCCATTATGGCTACGGCAGATGGTGTGGTGCGCCATACGGGGTGGGTAAACGGCTATGGGCAAGCCGTATTGGTGGACCACGGTTTTGGGTATTCCACCCTGTACGGGCATACAACGGGTATCCGTGTAAAAGCGGGAGAAGTGGTTAAACGCGGGCAGATTATTGCCACCATGGGGTCTTCGGGCCGGTCCACGGGCACCCACTTGCATTACGAAGTTTGGAAAGACGGCCAGCCCGTCAATCCGCGCAACTATTTTAAGTGATTTTTTAGGAGGAAGTTTATGGGATTTTTGAAGAAAGATTCTGATTTTGAGTCCGGTGAACATTTTTCTATTGTCAGCGCCGAGTGCTACTTTCAAGGGACGCTAAGCGTGCAAGGGTCCTTGCGCGTGGACGGCCGCTTGGAAGGGGCCGTGGATAACGCCCGCCACGTAATAGTGGGGGACGGCGGCCATATTACCGGTGATGTGACGGCGGAAGTAGTGGTGTGCGGCGGTGAAATTGAAGGGAATGTTTGCGCCGAAATGTTGGAAGTATTGGCTAAGGCCCGCATTAAAGGCGATATCCGCGCCAAAAAAATGATTGTGGAAGAAGGCGGACGGATTGAAGGGCATTGTTCTATCGGCGGGGCGGAAGAAGACTCCGCGCAAGAAGACGGATTAACTAAATAAATTAGGGAGCAAAAACAAGTATGATATCGTTTCTCATCAAACACAAAAAAAGCATTTTAATTATCACGTTGGCGTTTTTTATCGGCAGTATCGTGTATTTGGGGTTGGATTCTTACAGCCGCGGCGCGTTTAACACCACGGCCGCAACGGTGGGCGGAACGGATATTTCCTACCGTCAGTTGTATAAAGTATCCGAAGACCGCGCCCGCGTGATTCGCAACCAGGGGATTGATGTGGATGAAGAGATGACCCGTTTTATCCACCAACAGGTGTTGGCCGCTTTAATCAGCGAAGAAGTCCTCAACCAGGCCGCCCAAAAAATCGGTCTGAATGTGGCGGATTATGAAATTGCCTACGACATCCAAACCGCACCCCAATTTAACGATAACGGCCGCTTTAACCGCCAGGCGTATGTGTATGCCCTTAAACATTCTTTGGGTATGACGACGGCTGAGTTTGAAGAACAGCTGCGCAAAACCAAATTGGCGGACCGCTTCCGCGGGGTGTTGTATTCCCATTACAAATTAACGCCGGAAGAAATTAAATATTCCTATAAAGAGCAAAACGGCAATATGAAAAATTTTGAAAAAAACAAAGCCACATTTGCCGCTAATTTGTTGGATACCAAAATGGAAACCGCGCAAAAAGCGTTTTTTGACCAGTTCAATAACGAAGTAAGCATTGAAACTTTTTTGAAATAGGATTACACCGTGAATAATAATGTAGTGGTTGTGGGTTCCGTAGCTTTTGATACGATTGACAACGCCAACGGCAGCGTAAAGCAAGTGTTGGGCGGCGCGGCGAGTTATTCGTCCATTTGTGCCAGCTATTTTGCCAAGCCTTCCGTAGTGGCGGTGGTAGGGACGGACTTTTCCGCCGATTACCGCGCCCCGTTTGTAAAACGCAAGGTGGATTTATCCGGCCTGCAAGTGCGCGAAGGGCTCACTTTCCATTGGGGCGGCCAGTATGATAAAGATTTTAATACGGCCGTCACTAAATTTACGGATTTGAACGTATTTCAAAACTTTCAGCCGGTTTTGACCAAAGAGCAGCAAAACGCCTCCGCCGTATTTTTGGCGAATATTGA
>CAKUDJ010000082.1 GCA_934644855.1 uncultured Elusimicrobiales bacterium | reverse complement strand
ATCCAATACAATCCCCGCACCAAAAAAGCCCTGGTTAAAGAGGCCCCCTGCAAACCGTGTGACCGCGCCACCGCGCCCGATTTACACTTGCCGGACGGGGCGGTTGTGCGCCGTTATGCGCCCTTTCAATTTGACAAAAATGTAGTTTGGGAACGCTTCAAATACCGTTTGGAAAACTGGCGGTATAATCCGTTTCTGCTGTTGCCGCTGCCCTATTACTACACGGCGGCGTATCTGTCCGGCCGGACGGATTTATCCCCGGCGGAAGCCGCCTTGGCCGCCCTGGAAATAACCAAGTTGGAAATAAATGATTTTACCGTAAAAATCACGCCTTTTTCCAAGCGCAAAAAAGCGCCGGAGCCGGACGCCGTTCTCCCCCCGGTGGCGGACAAAGCCCCCTTGGCCATGGGAGACCGCCCCATGGTGGTGGAAATTCTAAACGCATCCGGCAAAAAGGGCCTGGCATTGGCACTTACCCAGTATTTACGGGAACAGAACGACAAGGGCCTTTTGCGGGTGGATGTATTGCAATATGACAATTACCCCGGCAGCAAATTGAAAGAAACCCGCGTGGTGGATTATAGCGGGCGGCGCATTCAGGTAAAGCAGTTAAGTAATGCCATCGGCGTACGGCGGGAAATTACCACCGAGCCGCGCGGAACCGCCATTTGCGATACGCGCATTATCCTGGGGCAGGATTTTGAAATGCCCTAATCTCCCATATATACGCAAAAAATGCTAGACTAATTTATATTATTACAGAGGTGCAAAATGAATACAAAAGAAATCGTGTGCTTGGCCGCGCGTTATGCGGACGACAAAAAAGCGGAACAAATTAAAGTAATAGATTTGGGCGGCCTGTCCTCTCTATGCGATTACATTGTAATAGCCACGGTCACCTCCAAACCGCACCTGGAAGCGGTGGAAGAAGAAATCAGCACCAAATTAAAACAAGAAGGCATTTACAAAATTAACCGTGACGGCGTGGAAAGCAACGTCTGGCGCGTGAGCGACTACGGCGGCTTTTTAGTACACATTATGACGCCCGAGGCGCGGGAATTTTATGCCTTGGATAAAATTTTCAGCTTTGGCAAAGAAATAGACTACACCTTGCCGAAACCCAAAAAAGCGGCCGCTAAAAAAACAGCCAAAAAGGCGCTTGCCAAAAAAACCGTAAAAAAAGCCACCGCCGCCAAAAAGGCTCCGGCCAAAAAGACGGTTGCCAAAAAAACCTCTGTCAAAAAAACTGCCGTTAAAAAGACGGCCGCCAAAAAAACTGCCGCAACCAAAAAAACGGTCAAAAAAACCACTAAAAAGACCGCCAAATAAAACCGATTACCATGTTAGATAAACTAAAAAACGAAATTAACCTTAAACTTACCAGCGCCGCATTCTTCCAAGGGCAGGCTTTGCCGTCCGTGGAGTTTGCCGCCGCTCCCGCCCATACCGGGGCGGATATATCGCTTTCCTGGGCTATGTCCTGCGCCAAAATCCTGCGCAAAAGCCCGTTGGAAATTGCCAAAGAAGCGTGTAAAGTAATCCGCGAAGCCAACGCCGTGACGGATGCCGTGGCGGTGCCCCCCGGGTTTATTAACATTACGCTGGACGACAACTTTATCATCAATACCGCGCGGGACCGCCGCATTAAATCCCGCGAGGCCGAAGACAGCAAACACCATATTTTAATAGAATTTGTTTCCGCGAACCCGACGGGCCCCCTGCACGTGGCCAGCGGGCGCGGGGCCAGCCTGGGCGACAGTTTGGTTAAAATCCACCGCGCCTTGGGCTACTCTTGCGATAGCGAATACTATGTAAATGATGCCGGCAACCAGGCCGAACTGTTGGCGGCGTCCGTTAAAGCCCGCAAAGAGGGCAAAGAACCGCCGGAAAACGGCTATCACGGTTCTTACATTATAGATTTAGCCAACCAAATCCCGGCCGATTTGCCGGAAAGCGAATACGGCCGCTGGGCTATGGAAACGCTGATTAAAACCCAACAGCAGGACATGAAAGATTTTCATGTGGATTTTACCCGCTGGTTCCGCGAATCCGACTTACATAAAGAACACGCCCCGCAAAAAGCGTTGGAATTTTTAACCGCCAAAGGTTATACTTACGAAAAGGAAGGCGCCGTTTGGTTCGGCTCCACCAAAGACGACGAAGCGCAAGACGATAAAGACCGCGTGCTGGTGCGCAAAGACGGCCGCCCCACTTATTTTATGGCGGATATTGCCTACCATAAAAATAAATATGACCGCGGCTACGACGAACTGATTGATATTTTAGGGGCGGACCACCACGGCTATGTGCCGCGTATGAAAGCCGCCGTACACGCCTTAGGGCACGAAGAAAATTCCTTTGTACCCATTATTCACCAACTGGTGCATTTGACGCAAAAAGGCGAACAGGTAAAAATGTCCAAACGGGCGGGGCACTTTGTCACCCTGCGCGAACTGATGAATGATGTAGGCACGGACGTGTGCCGCTTCTTCTTTGCCAGCCGCACCCCCAACGCCCACATGCTGTTTGACTTGGACCTTGCCAAAACGCAATCCAACGAAAACCCTGTTTTTTATGTGCAGTATGTCCACGCGCGGATTCACTCCATTTTCCGTGCGGCGGCCGAAAAGAATATTCCCATGGCCGACGGCGTACGCACCCCGCTTGCCCCGCAAGAACGCGCGCTTCTATTAAAACTGATTTGGTTTAAGGAAGTTTTACGCAACTGCGTGCGGGATTTAAGCCCCCACCACCTGACGACGTATCTGACGGAACTGGCCGGGTTGTTCCATGCGTTTTATGATACCTGCCGGGTGTTGGACGAAAATGATTTGCAAACCACGGGTTCCCGCCTGTTTATCTGCCACCGCGTTGCGGAGCGGATTAAAAAAGGCTTGGAATTTATTGGTGTAAGCGCCCCGGAACAGATGTAAAACCGGGCACTTCAAACAGTATTTATATTACGGAAAATCTCTTTCCCTTTCCCAAGGTGAGAGATTTTCCTGTCTATATCCGTTAAGAGAGGTTCTCTGATGAAAAAACTGTATTTTTTAACTGCGGCTCTATGGCTGGCTACGGGCGCCTTTGCGGCCCCTACCGAGGCCGACACCGCCTTTGCGGAAGGTAATTTTTCAGCCGCCTTAAAAGCGTACCAGCAAGCGCTTCCGGCGGCAGATTCCAAAGCGGTGCGCTACAAAACCCAACTGCGCATTACCGCCTGCCAGTATATGTTGGGGCAATACCTGCAAGCCGCCAAAACCATGTACGGCTATGAACTGCCGCAAGAGGACCTTTGGAAAGCGCGTTTTTTGCTGTACCGGATTCACACCGGGCAACGGGTAAAGAATATATACGCCGCCACCCTGCCCAAAGCGGAAGAAGAAAATGTTTCCGGCAATTTGGAAAAATGGACCGCCGCCCAATGGGATAACGCCCTGGATACGGATTTCCAAGCGCTTTGGAACCTGCGCACCGTGCTGATTAACGCCCCGGTTAAAGACGAAACGCTCATTTTATCCGTCAAAGATACCGACGAAAAACGCATCCCCACCCTGTTTGATTTTACCTTAAATTTATGGAAAGAGCGCCTGGTACAGGCGGACACGCCGGCCCCCCTGCCGCGGGCCGAACAATTTACCTCGGCCTCTTTCAAGGCGGAGCCCAACGCCCAAAACGCGATGGAAAAACTGGCCGCTCTGCTAGACGAAGCCGCCCGCCTGGACGGGAAAAACCGCCAAAATGCCAAAATTTTCTGGCGCGCGGACCGTTTAACGCTCCCGTTTGATTATGCGCACCGCTTTGAAATGACGGATGCCCAAGCGGCCCGCCTGCAAACCGCCGCCCGCCTGGAAGAAATTGCCGGTTCCAAACCGGCTCCCAAGGGTTGGTTCGGGCGCATAAAAGGCTTTGTAGCGCCGGAAAAAGCGCTGTATGCCCGCGCTTACGCGGCCTACCGCGCGGCCCGGTTGCAAAACGATTCCCAAGCATACGAAGCCGCCGTAAAAACATGCCAATATGCCACCCAACAACTGGCGGGTAATTATTATGCCAAAGAATGTGCCAATTTGGCGGCGGAAATTCAGGCGCCCTCTTTGCAGGTGCAAGCCGCGCCCATGAACCAAAACCCGCAAGCGCTTAAATTAGCGTTCACGGCGCGCAACATTTCCACCGTCTATGTGCGGATTTACCCTCTCACCCGGGCCGAATTAAAAACCTATGCCAAAACGGACCGTTGGAACCGCACGTTAAATTCTTGGAATTATTTAACCCGCTTGAACGACAACGCTATCCGCGCGATTTTGGCAGACAAAACGCCGCTTAAAACCTTGTCCGGCGCGGTGGAATACGAAAAACCGTACGCCTATAAAGAAACACAGGTAAAATTGCCCGCGTTGGAACGCGGCTTTTATGCGGTACTTTTAGCGCAGGAAGCCGCTTTTAATCCGGCGCAAGCCCCGGTAAAAGCCCTGGTGCTGAACGTGACGGATTTGGCCCTGTTTGTCAGCGCGGCGGCCGAAGACAACCCGGACAAATACACAGCGCTCTTAAACGCCAAACCATCCGTTTACACGCCCAACATTTTCCGCATTTATGCGTTGGACTTAAAAACCGGCGAAAGCGTACCCCAGGCCGATTTGGATATTTTTACGGAATGGAAAGGCACCCGCATACAGGGCAAAACCAATGAAGACGGCGTATTTGAACTGGCCCGCAAAGTGACGGTAAACGCCGCGCGGGCAAATAATTCTTATTTTGTGAACCCGTTGGCCGTTAAAGGGTCCGATGCCGCGTTTACCAATGCCCCGGTGTATTTCCATTTTAACGCGCAAGACCCGGTGCGCCTGTTTGCACAGACGGACCGCGCCATTTACCGCCCCGGCCAAAAAGTGCAGTTTTCCGTACAGGCGTTTGAACAGGTGGTGCGCGGCTTGCAAACCTTAACCGGGCGCCCGGTTAAAGTGCTGTTGCGGGATGCCAACTACAACAAAATTTATTCCGCCACTTTGGACACCAACCCGTTCGGCACGGCGGCCGGCGCGTTTACCTTGCCTCAAGACGCGCTTTTAGGC
>CAKUDJ010000081.1 GCA_934644855.1 uncultured Elusimicrobiales bacterium | reverse complement strand
GCGTATAGCCTAGCAGGCCGATGACTTCCGCGTGGCCGCCGTCCCCCACAATTACGGTGGAGTAGCCTTCCTGTGCGTATTTGGAAATGACGTCATGCGCGCGCTTGACGAGCGGGCAGGTGGCATCCACCACTTCCATACCGCAGGATGTCACTTCCTGTTGGAATTGGGGCGTAATGCCGTGGGCGCGGATAACCAAAACCCCGGTTTTATCGGCCGCTTCCTGCGGGTGGTTGATGGAAGAAATCTGCTTGGCGGCAAGCATATCCGTCACTTGTTTGTTGTGGATAAGCGGCCCAATGGTATAAATGGGCTTTTTGCCGGCGGCTTCCAATTCCAGCACTTTATCAATAGCGCGTTTGACACCCGGGCAGAACCCGGCACTTTTGGCGACAATCACGTCTTGTTCTTTTTCCATATACATATTATAGAAAATTACGCGTTTGCCCGGGGCCGGAAACGGAAGAATTTTCTATAATAAAGTTATGAAAAAATTAATAACTTCTTTGGCGGCGTTGACGCTGCCGTGCGCCGCGTTTGCCGGCGCTTACAGCAAAATGTTTGCCAACGGGCATTTACGTTTTGATTACACCCCGCAGGAAATTGCCGCGTTGGAATCTTCCGCCCGGCAGGAATTGGATGCCAACCTGGGGGCTTTAACGCAAGTTGCCGCCGCGGAGCGCACCTTTCAAAATACGGTGCTGGCCCTGGAAACAGCCTACACCAATTATTGGTTTGTGCCTAAAAATTTATCGCTTTTGGCGTATTTTCATAAAGATTCTGCCGTGCGGGAAGCCGCCGCGCGGTTGGAAACGGTGGGAAGCCAAACCAAAGCCGCCGTATTTGCCCGGCGGGATGTGTACCGCGCCTTAAAAGAATATGCGGACCAAAAACAACCCTTGGCGCACGAAGAAGCGCGCCTGTTGGAAAAGTGGCTCCAAAAGTACGAGCGGGCGGGGATGTCTTTGCCGGACAGCAAGCTGAAAAAGTATTTGCGCTTAAATGATAGCCGCCTTGAAAAAATCACCCGCTACAATGTAAATTTGAATAATTACAAAGACGAACTGCCCCTGACCAAAGCCCAACTGAAAGGGATGAGCGAAACGTTTATCAACCGTTTGGAAAAAACGGCCGACGGTAAATATATCGTCACCTTAAAATACCCGGACTATAACCCTTTTATGGCGAACGCGCAGGACGAAGAAGCCCGCCGCCGCCTGCAATATAAATTTGCCCGCCGCGGGGGGAAGGAAAACGTAAAACTGTTGGAAGATACCCTGGTATTGCGCCGCAAACAGGCGGCCCTGTTGGGGTATGCCGAGTATCCGGACTTTGTACTGCCGGTTCGTATGGCTAAAACGCAGGCGCGGTTAAGAGCTTTCTTAAAAGATTTGCAAACGCAAATTACGCCGCTTGCACAAGCGGAAATAGCCCAATACCTCCAACTAAAAAACGATACGCTGGGCACCCGTTCCACCGTGTTAAACGCTTGGGAACTGGGCTATTGGGCCAACCAGTATAAAAAGGCGCATTTTCAGGTAGATGACGAAAAAATTAAGGAATACTTCCCAACGGATACCGTAATAAACGGGATGTTTGCCACCTTTGGGCATTTGTTCGGCCTGACGTTTGAAAAAGCCGCCCTGCCCGCGTGGCACCCGGACGTGCAAACCTGGCTGATTAAAGACAGCAAAAGCGGGGAAGTAATTTCCCATTTTTATATGGATTTATTCCCGCGCGACGGCAAATATACGCACGCGGCAACGTGGTCTTTTGTGGACCGTTTCCAACTTCCGGACGGAACGTATCAAACGCCCGGCGTGGTGATTGCGGCGAACTTTTCCCCGGCGGGCAACGGAGTGCCTTCTTTACTGGGGCATAGCGAGGTGGAAACGCTGTTCCACGAGTTCGGGCACGTTTTGCAAATGTCCCTGGCAATGTCTAAATACGCCAGTTTAACCGGGGATAACGTGGCGTGGGATTACATAGAAGCCCACTCCCAACTGTTGGAAAATTGGGCCTGGAACCCGGCCGTCCTCAAGCAGATTTCCGCCCACTATAAAACCGGGGAAAAACTGCCGGACGAACTGATTAACGCGTTGGTAAAATCCCGCCACGCGGGCGAAGCCTCGGCCTTTATCCGCCAGAACTTTTTGGGCCAGTTTGATTTGGAGGCCCACGCCGCCCCGCACCGGGCAAACACCACCCGCCTGTACGGCAAAATGATGAAAGACATTACGGGTATTCCCATGGCACGGGGCACTTATCCGCAGGCCAGTTTCGGGCATATTATGTCCTTAACGGACCCGTATGATGTGGGTTATTATGTGTATGCGTGGTCTTTGGTGATTGCGCAGGATATTTTCTCCCGCTTTGAAAAAGAGGGGTTGGATAATGCCCGACTGGGGGCCGATTTGCGCAAATACATTTATACGCCCGGCACCGTATGGGACGAAAACGAAATGGTGGAAAAATTCCTCGGCCGTTCGTACAATAACAAGGCATTTTTGAAAGGATTGGGAATAGCGGAAAAGTAAGCATTTTCAAGCGTTGCCTTATAAAACTCCCCGCGTTTTGCGCGGGGAGTTTTTAATGCGGCAGATTTTTAAGCAGCAGCCACGCCACTACGGGCACCGCTAACACCAGTAAAAGCAGGATAAGCCCGCCCGCGCCGGAAAGTTTACTGCGGACCGGAGCGGGGCTACCCGCATGCGGAGCAAGCGCATTTAACATACTCTGCGCTTTGATTAAAACAGCATCTTCCGCCGGGGCCTGCGCCGTTTTGGGGGCGGAAGTCTGCAGTGCTGAAAGGGGTTGCCATTCGCCGGTTAAGTGCAACACGCGGCTATGCAAGGCGGAACATTCCTGCGGCGTTAAAAGGCGGCTTTCGTGATACACCACCGCGTTGCCGAAGGTTTCCAAATACAGGTCTGTCCAGGTTTTTAATAAGCGGATAAGAAAAGGGGTTAATAATTTGCCGGCTTCCCGGTCCGGCGTGTATAAAGCATAGGCGCGGTCAATTTCCGCTATGTTCGTTTTGACGGCCGGATATTGGCTGTGGGCAAATAAGCCGGGGCGCGGCGCTATTTTTAAGGTGGGGAAACTGCGCGTGCGAAACTCCGCCGCCAAAACCGTAATGCCGTCCGGCATAAACGCGGGGCCGCCCGGCGCGCCGAAAGCATCCGCCAGGCGCATAAAAGCGGCATGGTTGGAAAGGGTGCATACGCGGAAAAACCGGGGCGTGTGGAAACGGAAAAATTCAAGTTTGTCCGCATTGAGCACGGTAATTAAGCGTTCGCGGCGGGGCTCAAACAATGCCTGTTGCTCTTTGCTCCACGCGCGCAAGCGCGCCGTGCGGGTGCGGCTGTATTTATAATAACCCGCCCCGGCGGCAATTACAAGGAGAACAAATCCTATTCCCATGTATTTATAGTAGCAAAAAACCGGGGCCCTGTACGGGCCCCGGGAAACTTATTTGCGGGAGGTTAAATCCTGCGCCGGCTTTTTGCTGGACAAAATCGCCCAACTCAGCACCGCCAGTAGGAAAATAACCGTCACCCAACCCCACTTACCGAGCGGGGTAAAAGTGTTGTGGTAATTAACCACAATAGGGGCCACAATAACGGCCACCATATTTACCACTTTAATCAGCGGGTTGACGGCCGGCCCGGCGGTATCTTTTAAGGGGTCACCCACCGTATCGCCCACCACGCTGGCTTTGTGGCGTTCGGAGCCTTTGCCTGTGTTGGCGGCAAGGTCTGCAGGTTCGTCTTCCACCACTTTTTTGGCGTTATCCCACGCGCCGCCCGCGTTGGACATAAACACCGCAAGCAACTGCCCGGAAACGATAATCCCGGCTAAAAATCCGCCCAAGGCTTCCACCCCAAAGGCAAGCCCTACCACAATGGGGGAAACAATACCCAGTACCGCCAGTACAATCAGCTCCTTCTGGGCGGCCACGGTGGAAATGTTTACCGCGTTTGTGTAATCCGGCTTGGTTTTGCCTTCCAATACCCCGCCCTTAAATTGGCGGCGTACTTCTTCCACAATCAGCGCGGCGGCCCGGCTGACGGCGTTAATGGCAAAGGACGAAAACAACCACGGCAACGCGCCGCCAATCAGCATACCCACAAACACCGTAGGATTGGAAACCACAATCCCCACTTGGGAGAGCAGTTCCAACGCCTTGCTTTCTCCGGCAGCGGCCCAGGCGTCGTTCAGTAATTTTTGCACGTTGCTCACGTCCACCATATAAGAGGCAAACAACGCTACCGCCGCAATAACGGCCGAGCCGATAGCCACCCCTTTGGTAATGGCTTTGGTGGTGTTGCCTACACCGTCCAAGTCGGCCATAATTTGGCGGGCTTTTTGGGTGTCTTTATCGTCTTTACCGTGCCAGGCCATTTCGCCAATGCCGTTGGCGTTATCGGCAATCGGGCCGAACGAGTCCATAGCCACGTTGTTGCCGGTTAAGGTGAGCATCCCAATACCCGTCATAGCCACGCCGTACAGGATGAACGTGAATTGTTCGGCGGCGGTTAAGCCGTCTATTGAGCCGAAAATAATTACGGACAGGAAAATCGCGCCCGCAATAACCAAGGTGCTCCATACGGCCGATTCAAAGCCGACGGCCAAGCCGGATAAAATAGTGGTGGCGGAACCCGTAGCGGTTGATTTTTTAACTTCCTGCACAGGTTTTTTGTCCGTCCCGGTAAAGTATTCGGTCAGGCGGTCAATGGTCATAGCCAGTAAAATGCCGATGGTCGTGGCGGCAAACGGGCGCCACCAGCCGCCGGGCACTCCGGCCATATAATAGTACGCCAGTACGCCGAAAATCGCCACGGAAATAATGGCGGAAATGGTGTAGCCCTTAAAAATGGCTTTCATGGCGTTGCCGGCGGTGCGTTTGGAATCTTTTACCGCATAAGTACCAATAATGGAGCAAAGCACCCCAATCCCGCGCACCAGGAGCGGATAGACAATCCATTCGTGGTGGCCCGTAATGCGCCACAGGGTAATCCCCAAAATCAGGCCCGAAACAATCGTCACTTCGTACGATTCAAAAATATCCGCGGCCATACCGGCGCAATCGCCCACGTTGTCGCCCACCAAATC
>CAKUDJ010000080.1 GCA_934644855.1 uncultured Elusimicrobiales bacterium | reverse complement strand
GCTGCCTACCGATAAATGCTCTTTTAACTTGCGGTCATAAATAATATCCCCCCGCAAGGCGCGTTTGGCGCGTTTTTTGCTAATATCCTGGCTGAGCTCTTTATTAAACATCTGTTCTAAGCCGGAAAGCCCCAAATTTTTGGAATTGGACTCCCCCAACAAATCCAGGGCCAAATTTTCGTACGGGCGCATCCGCTTATATTCGGGCGTTAAATCCAACCCCTGGCCCAAGGGCGTACGCAACACAGGCAGCATTTCCATATATACATCCGGCTTTATTTTTTTAGCCACAAAGAAAAACTTTCCTTTGCGCTTCCATTCTTCCAAAATGCTGGCTTGGGGAATACCCAACATATTGGATAAAAATTTTACCGTTGCTTTTTTGTCTTTTACATACCTTTTAGATATACCGCACGAATGCGTCCGCACCGATTCCGCCAACACATTGCCGTTTACGTCCAAAATAGGCCCGCGCAGGCGGTCTTCGGCCAGGTAGCTATAAATAGCGCGGTCAGCCTTATCGGCAAATTTTTCGTGTTGGAAGGTTTGTAAATTAAGCAGTTGCAAACAGATTGCCACCGGCGGAAGCAACGCCAAAAAGCCGCACAACTTCATGCGCTTTTTAACATCATATACAAACGAAATCTTCCTTTTGAACATAATTTTTAATCTTCCAACACAACCACATTACCGGGTTTGGTAAAATCCATTTTTAAGCGTTCGCGCGCCTGGGCGGACACTACGGCCGGGCTTTCCAGGCGGGCAATTTCCAACTGCAAATACTGGTTGCGGGCTTCCTGCACTTCCACCCGGTTTTGGAGCTTGCTGATTTCCCGCCCGGAGCGGCTGATTTCCATACGCACCATCACCAGGCCCAGGGAAAGCCCCCCCAAAATAACTAATGTAATAAATGCTTTCATACTCTTTCTATCACCCGTAATTTGGCGCTGCGGGAGCGGCGGTTTTGGCGTACCTCGTTATAGTCCGGCACGATTACTTTTTTATTTACCAGTTTCCACCCGCCTTCCGCCGCCATTTGCTTAAAGCGGTTCTTGACCAAGCGGTCTTCTAACGAGTGGAACGTCAGCACCGCGGCGCGCCCGCCCGCCCGCAAAATATGCGGCAGCACCCCCAACATTTTTTCCACCGTACCCAATTCATCATTTACCGCAATACGAAGCGCCTGAAAAGTCTGCGTGGCGGGGTGCGTTTTGCCGCGCCCGCCATACACGCTTTCTACCACGCGCTTGAGGTCTTCGGTAGTTTGCAGAGGGGCTTTACGCCGGGCATTCAAAATAGCTATGGCTATGGGGGCGGCTTTGCGTTCTTCGCCATATTCCGTTAAGATACGGGTGAGGTCGTCCAATCCCCAGGTATTTACAATGGTCTGTGCCGTCAGCGGGGCGGATAAATCAAACCGCATATCCAACGGCCCGTTATTTATTATACTAAAACCGCGGGCCGGGTTATCCAACTGGTAAGAACTCAGCCCCAAATCAAAAAGTGCGCCTGTAGCCAACACGCCCAGTTTTTCCAATTCCTGCGGGGCGCAGGTGTAGCTCTCGTTAAAAGTAAGCAGGCGCGGGTCGTTAATGCGCGTTTGGGCCATTTGGATAGCCTGCGCGTCTTTATCAAACCCCAACAAACGGGCTTTGGGCGAAAGGCGGCTCAAAAACAGCGCGCTGTGCCCGCCGAGCCCCAACGTGCCGTCCACATATACGCCGTCGGGGTCGGTTAATAACAAATCCGCAATTTGCGGGGCAAGTATCGGGATATGGGTCCATTCGGTCATAACTAAAAAATCCTCATTTTTTGGCGGAAGCCGGCACCTGGGCCGGGGCCTTGGCAGCGGGTTTGGCCGGAGCTTTGGCTGCCGTTTTGGCGGCGTCCTCCGGGGTTTTAACCGGGGCCGGGCGCACCCCCGCCGCTTTTTGCACATCGTGCAACCACACGTTTTGCAATACGGAAACTTTAGTAAACGGCATACCGTACGCCTTATATAACGCCTGGTGGAGCGGGGTTTTCTTTTTCAGCTCATTACAAAATTGGTAAAACTCATCGCGCGTGCGGCGGTTGAGCAGGTAATCCACCAAACTGTATGCCTGCGTGTACCAAAGTTCCGCCTGCGGGGTGGATAAATCGCTTAAATCCTCGGTGACGGTCATTTTTTCAAGCGGGATAATATCCCCCCGCAAAATGCGTTTCATAGCCGGGTCCACCCACGAGGGCTTTTGCTTGGCGGCGTTAATTTGCATATAAACCGCCATCCCTTCCGAAAGCCACAAGGGGGAAATAACCGGCAAAAAGTAGCCGTCAAAATACAAATGGGTCAGCTCATGCACGGAAAGCGGATAAAAACTGTTGCCTTCTTGCACATACATGGTATCGGCCTTGAGGTCGGACGACGCGCCGGACCACGGCGGGCGCTTGGTAAAATTCATATAACTGTCTTTATCCCCAAACAGCATAACCAAAATTTTGTTGGGTTTTATTACCAAAGTAAACGGCGTTAAATCCAACATTAAATTGCCGTGGATGTTATCCAACACCGTGGAAATGGACTGCGACACCGGGTGCGTTTGGCGGTAAATTAAATAGTTGAACGTTTCCGCCGTCATAAACCCGGGCGGGGGCGGCACCCAACGGGATTTTTGTTGGGAATCCGCCGGGCGGTAGGCTTGGGCCGAAAACCCCGGCAGATAGTTCTGCGGGTTTTTAGGAGCCACGGCGCCTATTTTTTCCAACCCGGCAATCATATCCTTAAATTCTTTTTCGTCGCGGGTGGAATAATCCACCGGGTCCGCACTTTGGGCGGCATTACGTGGGTTGGCGTCCGCAAACAATTTATCCACTTCCCGCGGGTCTATGGAGTTGCGCTCCACTTTTACCGGGGCCTGCGCCGCGGGCGCTTGGGCGTTTGCGGCCGGATATTTTCCGTCAAAGCGGTCGGAAAACTCCGTCAGTTTTTCTTGCAGGTTTTGCAATACGGCGTGCGGCTCGTACTCACAATATTTCATTACCGGGCCCGCCGCCAAAGCAAAAGCAAACAAAAAGCAGAAAAACTGAATTAGCCGTGTCATCTGTTAATCCTTATCAAATACCGCCAAAAAGCGTTTTTTATCATCCTGCGGGAGCGCATACGGCTGTAAGGCCCGCGCCCGGACCCCGCATTTAGCCAACATGGCAGGGGTCATTTCGTCCGGGTGTTCCCCCTGGAACGCAATAAACTTTCCCCCCGCCTTTACCGCCGGAGCGCAAACGGGCAAAATATCCGTCAGTTTGCCCATGGCGCGCTCCGTTAAATAGTCTAGTGAAAAGGCGGTTTTTTCACCCAAGCGGCAATTTGCCACCCGCGCGTTTTTCAGGCCCAAAGTTAAAATGGCCCAATTCATAAAAGAGCTGCGCCGCTGTAAACTTTCTATTAAAGTAATGCGGCTTTGCGGCAGGGCCACCGCGCACACGAGCCCGATATATCCGGCCCCCGCGCCCGCGTCGCCCACTTCAACGCCGTTAGCGCCTTGGCTTTCTTTATAAATAAAAGCCGCGGCGGTGAGGCCGTCGCAAATGTGGCGGGCGTAAATTTCCTGCACGTCTGCCGCGCTGGTTAAATTCAAAAAATCCTTTTTTTGCCACACGAGCCCCGCGTAGCGCTCCAATAATTCCACCTGCCCGGCCGAAAGCGGCAACCCGATATGTTGGGCAAATGTGTTAATGGTCTGATTCACGGTGCAATCTCCGGTAGCGTTCAATATGTACGGCCAAAAGTTGTATATCCGCCGGAGTGATACCGGGGATACGCGACGCCTGCCCCAACGTAAGCGGTTTTACCTCTTTTAACTTTTGGCTGCTTTCTATCAAAATGCCGCGCACGGCAGACGGGTCAAACCCCGCCGGGATTTTAATACTGTCCGCTTGGGCCAGTTTTTCGGCATCTTTTTTATTGCGTTCGTAATAGCCGGCGTATTTTTGGTGGATTTCAACGTGCGTAAGCACTTTTTCTTTCGTCCACGGGTATAAATCCGTTTCGTCCACCGGGCTGCCCGGGTGTTGCAACTGCTTTTCCACTTCTTCGCGGTAGCGCTCAAAGGGGCGGCGGAATTTTTCTTCCAGCGTGCCGTAGGCAAACGCATGGGGCATCAGGCGCAAATCCGCATTATCATTACGCAGTAAAATGCGGTATTCCGCGCGGGAAGTAAACATACGGTACGGCTCGTTTACCCCTTTGTTGACTAAATCATCTATCAGTACGCCGATGTACGCCTCGTCGCGCCGCAGGATGAGCGGTTCCTTGCCCTGCACTTTGGCCGCCGCATTTAAGCCCGCCACTAACCCCTGCCCGCCGGCTTCCTCGTACCCGGTGGTGCCGTTAATCTGCCCGGCGCAGAACAGGCCGGGAATTAGCTTGCTTTCCAACGTGGCGTATAAGTCGCGCGGGTCCGAAAAATCGTACTCTACGGCATAACCAGCCCGCGTAAGCGGCGCATTTTCCAACCCGGGCACCGAGGCCACCAACGCCCGCTGTACGTCTTCCGGCATACTGGTTGAAAACCCCTGGATATAGTATTCTTCCGTATCAAAGCCCTCCGGCTCCAAAAACAGCGGGTGGCTGGTAATTTCCGGAAATTTTTTAATTTTATCTTCTACCGACGGACAATACCGCGGCCCCATGCCGTGTATACTGCCGCTATACATGGCGGAGCGGTGTGCATTGGCCCGCAGGATTTTATCCGTTTCCAAATTGGTGCGGGTGATGTAGCACTGTAAAAAATGCCGCTTGGATTGCTCTTTTTGGTCCGTAAAGTGGGAAATTGGTTGTAAAGGGTCGTCGGACGGTTGCAGGCGGAATTTGGAAACGTCCATTTTCCGCGCGTTGATGCGCATGGGGGTTCCCGTCTTAAAACGCAATGTATGCAGGCCGATTTCTTTTAGGTTTTCAGCCAGTAAATTACTGGGCATATCGTTATACCGTCCGCCGGGATAGTTGACCTCGCCAATGTGAATAGTGCCCGCCAAAAAAGTGCCGGTAGTCAACACCACGGTTTTGGCTTTGTAAAAAGTATTACGCAAGGTTAATACGCCGGTAATTTTATTATCGTCCGCCGCCAGTTTGACGGCCTCGTCC
>CAKUDJ010000079.1 GCA_934644855.1 uncultured Elusimicrobiales bacterium | reverse complement strand
TACCACTACCGCTTTTTGCCGCGCCCGGCCGGAGATAAACCCGCCCACGCGGCAGGCGGCCCGGCTTGGGGGCAGGCGTTCGGCTCCTACTTTACGCAAAAAAATATTTTGTATATTTTGCTATTTATTTTACTCTACCGCCTGGGGGATGCGCTTTTAGAAAAAATGGTGCCGTTATTCTTATTAAAACCGGCGGCAGAGGGCGCTTTGGGGATGAGTATGCAAAGCTACGGCCTGATTAAAGGCACGCTAGGTTTGGGGGCCGTGGTGGTGGGGAATTTACTGGGCGGGTGGCTGCTCGGCCGCTACGGGTTCAAAAAATGTATTTGGCCGTTTGCGGTCATTCTGATTTTGCCGAACTTCTTTTATGCGTATATGGCGTGGGCCAAACCCGGCCTGAGCGTGGTGGCCGCATTAATTACGCTGGAACATTTTGGCAACGGCCTGGCCATGATGGCTTTTAGCGTGTTTATTATGTATGTTTCGCAAGGGAAGTATAAAACGTCGCACTATGCCATATCCACCGGCATTATGGCGCTCGGGATGATGGTTCCGTCTATGCTTTCCGGACATTTGCAAATGCGGCTTGGGTATGAACCCTTTTTTATGGTAGCCAGTATCATTAGTTTAGTGACCCTGGCCGTTATCCCGCTGACGGGAAAAATACAAACGCTGGAAGAAACCGAAAAAGCCTTCCGCGCCCACACCATGCGCCTGGAGGACGGAAACTGATATGCCAAAAGACCGCTACGCGATTGCCACCGAGCAACCCAACCCGCACACGCGCGGTTTGGACCGTTTATCCGCGTTGCAAATTGCCCGCAAAATAAATGCGGAAGATTTCAACGCCGCCCGCGCCGTAAAAAAGGCGGCTAAACCGCTTGCGCAGGCTATCCGCGCCGCGGCACAAGCCTTTATGGGCGGGCATAAAATAATTTTTATGGGGGCGGGCACCAGCGGCCGTTTGGGCGTGTTGGAAGCGGCGGAATGTGTGCCCACATTTGGGGTCAAACCCACGCAAATTATCGGCCTGATTGCAGGCGGTAAAAATGCCATGTTCCGCGCCAAAGAGGGAGCGGAAGACAACACCGCGTTAGGCGCGCAAGACATCCGCCAAAAAGCACACGCGCAAGATTTTGTTATCGGCCTGACGGCCAGCGGCATTACGCCTTATGTACTGGGCGGACTAGAGGCCGCCCGGCAATTAGGCGCAAAAACCGCGCTCATTACCTGTAATGAACAGGCGGATTTTTCCCATGCGGATATTGCCCTGTTTTTACCTACCGGGCCGGAAGCGCTGTGCGGCTCCACCCGTATGAAAGCGGGCACGGCAACCAAAATGGCTCTCAACATTATTTCCACCGGGGCCATGGCCCTGTGCGGCAAAATGTACGGCAATTTAATGGTAGACGTAAAACCCACCAACAAAAAATTGGTGGCGCGCGCCACGCGGCTGATTGCCCAAATTGCCGGGGCAGACCCGCAAACCGCCGGGCAGTATTTGGCCCAAAGCGGCAATCAGGTCAAAGTGGCTATCGTGATGCTTAAAAAACAACTGGACCGCCCGCGTGCGGCTCGGCTGTTAAAAAAAGCAAACGGCTTTTTGGCAGAGGCGTTGGATGAAAACTAAACTGGCCCTGGGGCTTATGAGCGGCACCAGCGCGGACGGCTTAACCGTTTGCGCCGTGCGCGTGCGCCCGTTTGAAGTGGTGGCTTTCCAAAACTATGCGTATCCGCCCGCGCTGCAAAAACAACTGTTAAACGCCTACCAATTACCCGCCGCAGCGTTAAGCCAACTCCATTTTGCCCTAGGCAAATTATACGCGCAAAAAGTAAAACTTTTCTTAAAAAAATACCGCTTGCCCGCCGGGCAAATCGGCGTTATCGGCTCCCACGGGCAAACCGTTTATCACGGCCCCAAAGACAAAACGCCCAACACGTTGCAAATCGGAGAGCCGTCCTTTTTAGCGTGTGAAACAGGCATACCCGTAGTAAGTGATTTCCGCCCCAAAGATATGGCCCTGGGCGGAGAAGGCGCGCCGCTTATTCCGTTTTTTGATACTTTTTTATGGGGCAAAAAGGCCCCGCGCACCTTGGTAAATATTGGCGGGATTTCTAACGTGACGGCCGTGGGGCGCGGCATTTGCCCCGCCGGGTTTGACTCCGGCCCCGGCAATACGCTTATGGACCTGGCCTGCCAGCAGGTTTTGCACCGTCCGTTTGATAAAAACGGTGCGTTGGCCCGCAAAGGCCGGGCGGATAAAGCGCTTGTGCGGCAATTATTAAACCTGCCGTATTTTGCGCAAAAGCCGCCTAAAAGTTTAGACAAAAACACTTTTGGGGCCGCTTTCCTGCAAAAATATTTCACGCTTTCTCCCGCCACCGTCAACCACACGTTAGCCACTCTCAACCTGTTTACGGCGGCCGCCATTACGCGCGCGCTAGACTTTTTGCCGCCCGCGTGCCGCACCCAAATTTGGGTATCGGGCGGCGGGGCGTTCAACCAAACGCTACTGGATAACTTGCAAACCTTAAACCCGCACGCACAAATACACACCACGCAAGAAATGGGCCTCCACCCGCTTGCCAAAGAAAGCGCCGCGTTTGCGGTTATGGCCCACTATGCCCTGCACGGGAAAATAAACCATTGTGCCCGCGCCACCGGGGCCCGGAAAAATGCCGTACTGGGTAAAATTACATTATGCAAATAAACCGTTTGATTTTCCCCGGATTTTGGTTTGATAAAAACACCTGGCAACAAGGCGAAGAATTAGCCTGCGCGGGGGTGGGCGGCTTTTGTTTATACGGCGGAACCGGCGCGCAAATAAAAGAATTTTGCGCCCGCGTGCGTAAGGCTTCCCCCTGGGGAAAAATCTTAATCTGTGCCGATTACGAAGACGGCCTGGGGCGGTGGGTGAAAGACTCCGTCCGCCTGGCCCCCAATATGGCCCTGGGCGCGGTCGACAGCCAAGAACTTGCTTTTGAAAAAGGTTTTTTAACGGCACGCGCCGCCCGCGCGTTGGGGGTGGATTGGGTGTTTGCCCCGGTGGCGGACCTGGCCGACACGCCGGACAACCCCATTGTAAACACGCGCGCCTTTTCCGCCCATCCGCAAGCGGTTATCCGTTTGGCGGGGGAGATGATGAAAGGGCTTACAAAGGGCGGCGCACTCAACTGCCTGAAGCATTTTCCGGGGCATGGGCAAACCCGGGTGGATTCCCATTTGGCTTTGCCTGTTTTAAGCCGCACGCCGGAAGAACTGTTCCAAGCGGAATTAAAACCCTTTGCCGCTTTACTGCCGCTAGCAGACGGCGTAATGACCGGGCATTTGAAAGTGCCTGCGTTAGATGCGCGGGAGCCGGCCTCTTTATCTGCCGCCATTACTACCGGGTTGTTAAAACAAAAACTGGGTTGGAAGGGGTGCGTGCTGACGGACGCGCTGCTTATGCGCGCCATTGGGGACGAATGCCATGCCGCCCGCGAAGCCTTAAACGCCGGGGCGCACATTCTGCTGGCCATGAACGACCCGCACAAAGTCAGCCGTTTTTTGCACGCAAATTTTCCTGCGCCCGCTTTGCTCCGCGCGGCCCACGCCCAACTGGACGCACTCTGTGCCCGGAGCAACCAAGCAACGCCCGTTGTTCCCCCCACGCACGCGGAATTGGAAGACTTCAACCGGCGAACGGCACGCGCCGCCTGCGTGTTGGACGGCGCTTTTAGGTTGCGGGCAGAGGAGCGGGTGCGCGCGGTAGTCCTGGGGGATGACGAGCAAGCCGGGTGGGCCGTTTTGCGGGAAAAGCTAACCCAATCCGGCATACAACTAACAGACGGCCCCGCCGATAAAGTGCTGATAATTTCCCTGGCGAATTACAAATCTTTCAAGGGGCGTATCCGCTTAACACCGCAAGACGAAAACCGCGCCTTACAAGCCGTCAGACAGGCCCGCCAAAGCGCGCTTGTTTGTTTGGGGAGCCCCTTTGCAGCCCTTCCCCTAAAAGGGTCCGTCAATGCCGTTTTGCAGGCGTTTTGTCCGCTCCCCGCGTTCCAGCAAGAGGCCGCCGCCCTTTTACTGGGGCACCATGCGGCACAAGGCAAAATGCCGATTTGTTTATAAAATGCAAAGACCCGCCGGAAAAGCGGGTCTTTTACCATATAAAATAAAATTTTTAGTATTCTATTTTATCCGTGCGGCTGCTCCAAATTTCAAACGGTTCTTCCGCGCCGTCTAGCACAATGCGCACGGTGGGAATAGAGCGTTTATCGGCCGGCTGGGTGATTTCGTCATAAATAAATTTATCGTCAAAGCCGTGTTTGGCCGCGCAAAAACGGTCCGCCGCAAAGTACAACGCTTTGGGGCGCGCCCAATAAATAGCACCCAAACACATCGGGCACGGTTCGCAAGAAGAATAAATCACGCAATCTTTTAATTCAAACGCGTTTAATTTTTGGCACGCTTTGCGGATAGCATCCACTTCCGCATGGCGGGTAGGGTCGTTGGCGGAGGTCACTTGGTTAAACCCTTCCGCCAAAATTTTGCCGTCTTTTACAATGACGGCACCAAACGGGCCGCCTTTTCCGGTTTGCATATTTTCGGCGGCTAATTCTACGGCGCGTTTCAAAAAGCGTTTATGTTCTTGTAGTTCGTGTTCGTTCATAAAAAAGTCCTCTGTCTTTATTATAGCTTAAATCCGCACAAAAACGGTTTTATTTTGTGTACTGCGCACCGCGCCGGACGGCGTTTGCACCCAATAATTGCCCGAGCCAGTTTGCACTTTTGCCCCGGCATATTCTATTTGATAGGAAAGCGACTCTTTCCCCGTGCCCGCATAACCCCGCGTGCGCCAGGTGCCGCCGTCTTTGCGTGCGTGCAGGCCCCATTGTGCCGTCACCCGTGTTGGGCCGAAGTCCGCCGTTTCCCCGGGCCAGTTGTGCCCGGCAAACGGCCGGAACACTTGCCCGACAGGCAACAGCGCTTGCAGTTCTTCCAGCCCTTTTTGTTCCCGCGCGGAAGCGGTGCTTAAAAACACGCCGTCTATCCGGCGCACACCGCTTTTTAATACGGCGCGGGCCAGTTTTTCGCCGTCTATGGCGGCACCGAACAACAAAGTCTGCCCGGCTTTCGTGCGCACTAAAATAACCGGGGAGTTCCACTCCCGCAAGAGCCAAATT
>CAKUDJ010000078.1 GCA_934644855.1 uncultured Elusimicrobiales bacterium | reverse complement strand
TGGCCGAAATGTTCGGCTATGCCACCAACGTCCGCTCCTTATCTCAAGGCCGCGCGTCGTTCACCATGGAACCCAGCCACTATGCTGAAGTCCCGGCGAACGTTGCCAAAGCCATTATTGAAAAGAGAACGGCTGAAAAGGCTGCCGCCTAATCAGGTTGCAACTTTAACACGTACGGAACGCCTGCCAAAAGCGGGCGTTCCGTTTTTTATTGGGGAGCAGCAACGGCAGGATAGGGATTCCCCGGCGGAAAAGTAAGTCCTCCGCGCCGGCACTTTCCGGCTTGTTTTTTGCTACAATAGCAACTATGAGAGTATATTTGATTGGGGGCGTGGCGTGCCTGCTTGCAGCCGGTTGCGCGCCCAGCCTGCAAAAACACCAAAACCAACTTTTTGCCCGGTTTGTAGCGCAAACCCATGTGGCTTGTTCGGCGGATGAGGATTGTACCGCGTTTCTGCTTTCGTGCCGTTATCCCCAATGGGGGTACGCCGCTATTAACCGTTTGGAAGTGGGGGATGCCAAGCGTATCCGCCAGGCCGATTGGTACACCCGCTGTAAAAAAGAGCCGCCGCCGGCGGACGAAATCCCTACCCGGTGTGTGGCCGGGCGGTGCCGGTTAGTAAACCCATAAACAGATTTGGTATAATATAAAAGTCTTATTATGGAGAATTTTATGCTAAAACAAGTTGTTGTCTGTTTGTTGGGGGTTGCCGGCGTTTTGGGCGCGGGGTGTGCATCTGCTCCTAAAAGTGCCCATACCTATGCCCAAATCATTCAAGCAAACCAGGATTGTCAAACCGACGCCGATTGTGTGGCGGTCAACCGCTCTTGCTGCCGTTGTGACGGGAAGGTAGCCGTCAACCGGCGGGCGGCGGCTTCCCTGCGCACCAAGTGGCTCAGCGAATGCCCTATGGCCGTATGCACCCAAGAAATGTGCCGTACGGATTTGAATGTTTCCTGCCAAAACAACCGTTGCGAAGGTATCCCGGTAGAGTAATTTATGAAAAAATGGAACATACTTTTATGTGGTTGCGCGGCCCTTTTTGTGGGGGCCTGTACCAGCCAAAGCGCCGCGGTGAATGCCGTTCCGGCGGAATATGCCAAATTAGTGGCTTCGGCAGATAAAGCCTGCCAAACGGACGCCGATTGTGCGGCCGTTCAAAAGGGCTGCTGCCCTTGCGCGGGGTATGAGGCCGTCAATGCCCAAGCAGCCGCCAAACTGCAAAAAAAATGGAAAAAAGCTTGCGGTTTGGCTGCGTGCACCTTGGAAATGTGCTACGAAGAAATTACGCCTAAATGCGTAAATAACCAATGCGCGGGGGAGCCTAAACCCATGTCCGCGTATAGAATGGAATAGGGGAATATTTATGAAGAAAGTTCTTTTTGTGATGGTTGCTGCCGGGTTGGTTGCCGCGTGCGGCACTGCCCGCCAAAACGTGGGGATTAATGCCGTTCCGGCCCAATTAACCAAGGCCGTGGCGGCGGCAGATAAAGCCTGCCAGGCCGACAGCGATTGCGTGGCCGTGCAGAAAGGCTGCTGCCCTTGCGCCGGGTATGAAGCCGTGAATAAAACGGCGGCCCAAAAGGTTCAAACGGTGTTGGATAAAGCCTGCGCCGGCGGCGGCTGCACGCGCGAAGCGTGCTATACGCGCATCACCACCCGGTGCGTGAGTCACGTTTGCACGGGCACACTCGTTGCCCCGCGTGCCGTAGCTTTATAAGCGGTTAAAATGAAAAAGACCGGCCCAAAAGCCGGTCTTTTTGTTTGTAAAGAAAGCATTGGGCGCGCTGTATTGGAGAGTACCTTTACAACCCCAAGCAGATTTTATACAATATACATAAGCGAATTTTAGGCGTTGGATTTGAACACAAACCGGTGAAAATTGTTAGTAAAAATTCTACGCAAACGCCCCTGAATTTTGGTATAATAAATAGTACCGAATTTAGACGCATGGCAGAGAAATTCCTTACCGGCCCGACGATAAAGGCGACCGGTGAAGGATTTTCTGCCCTATAATTTTTTATTAAAAGTTGTTTTAAGGAAATCAAAAATGGCAGAAAAAACAGAAAAGAAAGCTCACGTGCTGAGCCAAGAAAGAATCCGCATTAAACTGCGTTCTTATGACCATCGCATGTTGGACACCTCGGTTTCCCGCATTGTGGAAACTGCCCAAAAAACGGGTGCCATCGTGGCGGGTCCTGTTTTGTTGCCGGTTCGGATTAAAAAGTACACCGTACTTCGCTCTCCTCATACCGACAAGAAAAGCAGAGAACAGTTTGAAATGCGTATTCACAAAAGACTTATTGACTTGAAAAGCCCCACCTCCAAAACCGTGGACGAACTGATGAAATTGGATTTGCCCGCCGGTGTGGATGTGGCCATTAAAAGCAATTAATAGGAAATACAGACACTATGACAGAAGAAATCAAACAAGCTGCTGGTGCCCAAGAGGCAACGAATGTTGCTGAAGCGGCCAAAGCAGAAACTGTCAAAGAAGCTCCCGAATCTTTCCGCTTTGTAATTGGGGAAAAAGTCGGCATGACGCAGCTCTTTGATGAAAAAGGCAATCTGCATGGCGTATCCGTTGTAAAAGCGGGTCCGTGCAAGGTTGTGCGTGTCAGAACCCTGGAAAAAGACGGCTACAACGCCGTTTGCGTGGGTTTTGGCGAAGTGAAAGAAAGCAAGCTTAACAAACCCGAACTCGGGTACTTCAAAAAAGTAAACGCCGCGCCGGTTAAACACATGAAAGAATGCCGTGTTGCCGACGTGAACGGTTTTGAAATCGGCCAAGTCATTTCACTTGAAAAAGTATTCAAACCCGGCGACTATGTAGACGTGCAGGGTAAAATTAAAGGCCACGGTTTTGCGGGCGCTATGAAACGCCACGGCTTTGCCGGCCAGCCGGATTCCCACGGTGCTTCCGACAGATGCCGCGCACCGGGTTCTTTGGGTTCCCGCCGCTCCTTGGGTAAAGTGCTTTCCGGCCAGCGCATGGCTGGTCATTACGGCACCACCACCCACACCGTATCCAAAATTGAAGTTATCAAAGTGGACAACGAAAACGGACTCCTTTTCTTAAAAGGCTCCGTACCGGGTGCCAAAGGCTCCATCGTGTCCGTGTTGGAAACTTCCAAAAACAGAAAACACGTAGTGGCTCCCGTGGTGCAGAAAATCTCTGCTTCCAAAGCCGCTAACAAGAAGTAAGGACTTGGACCTATGGAAACAAAAGTTTTAGATATTAAAGGTAAAGAAAAAGGGACCTGCGCTCTGCCGGACAGCTTGTTCGCCGTCAAAGCCAACCCTACCTTCTTGCACGAAGTCGTCACTGCTTTCTTGGCCAACCAAAGAAGCGGCACCGCCGATGTGAAAACCCGCAGCGAAGTTTCCGGCACCGGCAAAAAACCGTGGAAACAGAAAGGCACCGGCCGCGCCCGCCAGGGCAGCTTGCGTGCCCCTCAATTCCGCCACGGTGGTGTAGCTTTCGGGCCCACCCCGCACTCTTACCGCCAGGAATTGCCGGTTGCCAAACGCCGCTTGGCTTTGGCTATGGCGCTTTCCACCAAATTGTCCGAAGGCAACTTGGTTGTGTTGGAAGATTTGAAAGTATCCGAACCCAAAACCAAAGCGTTTGCCGCCGTGTTGGAAACTCTTTCTGCCGGGCGCAAACCGTTGTTGTTGGGCAACTTTACGGATGCGAACACCAAACTGGCCGGCCGCAATATTGCCGGGCTGACTCACCTGCTTCCCGAAGATATTAACGCCTATGTTGTGCTCAACAGCACCAAGGTGATTATGACCAAAGAAGCGTTGGAAAAAATCAGCGCCACGTTTGCCAAGGAGGCCAAATAATGACCCGTACTTACGATATTCTTAAAAAGCCTCTTTTGACCGAAAAGAGCCTGATTGCCAGAGATGCGCAAAACCGCTATGGTTTTGTCGTGTCCAAAGATGCATCTAAGGGCGAAATCAAAACTGCCGTAGAAAAGATCTTTAACGTCACTGTTGTTAAAATCAACACCATTACCGTCACGGGCAAAACGCACCGCATGGGCCGGTATGAAGGGAAAAGACCTGACTACAAAAAAGCTTTCGTCACCCTTAAAGAAGGCGATAAAATAGAAGTGGTGGAAGCCACTGCTAAGTAGAGTATTAAGGAGAACTACTAACTATGCCTATTAAGTCATTTAGACCTTATACCCCTTCCCGCAGAACCATTACGGTAGCCGATTTTTCGGAAATTACCAAAAAAACTCCGGAGAAGAGTTTAACCAAAGGTCTGCGCAAAACCGGCGGACGCAACAATACCGGTATGGTTATGGTACGCCACATTGGTGGTGGCCATAGACGCGCTTACAGAACCATTGATTTTAAGAGAGAAAAACTTGGCGTGCCGGCCAAAGTGGTTGCTATTGAATACGACCCGAACCGCAGCGCCCGTATTTGTCTTTTAAGCTATGCCGACGGGGAAAAGAGATATATTCTTCACCCGGTGGGCGTAAAAGTGGGCGATGTGCTGATGTCCGGCCCGACCGCTGAAATTAAAGTGGGTAATTGCCTTGCTCTTAAAAACATTCCTGAAGGTACTTTTATCCACGCTATTGAACTGCAAGTCGGTAAAGGTGCGCAGTTGGCCAGAAGCGCCGGCTCCCAAGCCCAACTGATGGCGCGCGAATCCGACTATGCCCACATTAAAATGCCGTCCGGCGAAATCCGCTTGGTACCCAGCGCTTGCTGCGCCACCATCGGCCAAGTCGGCAATGTGGACCACTCCAACGTGGTAATCGGCAACGCCGGCCGCAACCGTCAACGCGGTATTCGCCCCACGGTGCGTGGTAGCGCGATGAACGCGGTAGACCACCCGATGGGCGGCGGCCGCGGCCACGGTAAAGGCGGCAACATCCCGCGCTCTCCGTGGAACCAACAAACCCGCGGTTTGAAGACCCGCTCCACGAAGAAAGCGTTTGGCTGGATGATTGTCAGCGACAGAAGAAAAAACAAGGTTAAGTAATTATGGGAAGATCAACTAAAAAAGGTCCGTTTGTAGACATAAACCTGTTGGAAAAGGTTCAAGCAATGAACGCTTCCAACGAAAAGAAACCTATTAAAACGTGGGCAAGAGCCTGCACGATTGTTCCCGAATTTGTGGGACACACCTTCTTGGTGCACAACGGCAGAAAGTTCCTTCCCATTTACGTTTCCGAAAGAATGGTAGGTTATAAG
>CAKUDJ010000077.1 GCA_934644855.1 uncultured Elusimicrobiales bacterium | reverse complement strand
GGGCGGGTCTGCCCACCATGACGGGAGTGCCCGGGGAAAACGGTGTGGGCGTATACAGCGCCAACGAGTTTTTAACCCGCATTAACCTGATGCAGGCGTTCAAATTCCCGCAGACGGATACGCCGATTAAAATAGGCAAGCGCGTGGTGGTGTTGGGCGCCGGAAACAGTGCCATGGATGCCGCCCGCTGCGCCATGCGCTTGGGGCCGGACGAAGTGACGGTTGCTTACCGCCGCAGCGCCGCCGAAATGCCTGCCCGCGCCGCGGAAGTGGAACACGCCAAAGAAGAAGGCATCAAGTTTGAATTTTTAGTCACGCCGAAAGAAATTTTACAGGACGAAAAAGGCTGTGTCACCGGGATTCGCTTTACCCGCAACGAACTGGGCGAACCCGACGAGCGGGGCCGCCGCCGGCCGGTGGAAATACCGGGCTCTGATTTTGTGCAGGAAGTACAAACCGTTATTGTGGCTATCGGGCAGAAACCCAACCCCATTTTGCCCAAACATACGCCGGGCTTAAAAACCACGCCGCGCGGGGTGCTAGAATTGGCCGAAAACGGGGCCACCTCTTTGCCGGGCGTATTTGCCGGGGGGGATATTATCCGCGGCGGCGCCACCGTGCTGTTGGCTATGAAAGACGGCCTGGAAGCCGCCGGGCGCATTGACGCCTACTTGAAAGGGGGAAAATAATATGGAAGAAAATACCATTTTAGTAAAAGAAAATTTAAGTGATGTCGTCACCAAATTTGTCATTTACAAACCGCTGGTGGCCAAAACGGCCAAGGCCGGGCAATTTGTTATTTTGCGTGCGAACGAAACCGGCGAAAGAGTGCCGGTGACTCTGGTGGATTGGGACGCGCAAAAAGGTACCATTACGGTCATTATCCAGGCGATTGGTAAATCTACCGTGATGTTTAATTCCCTGGCGCAAGGCGAGCGTTTTGCAAATGTAGCGGGCCCGTTGGGTACGCCGGTGGAAATTAAAAATTACGGCACGGTGGCCGTTGTGGGCGGCGGCGTAGGGATTGCGGAAGTATTCCCGATTGCCCGCGCGTTTAAGCAGGCCGGAAACCGGGTGGTGTCCGTATTAGGGGCACGCACGAAAAGTTTGCTGATTTTGGAAGAAGAAATGCGCGCGGTGTCCGACGTCACCGTTTGCGCTACGGACGACGGCTCCCACGGCCAAAAAGGCATGGTGACGGACGCCCTGCAAACATTGGCGGACGGCGGCGAAAAAATCAACGCCGGGTTTATTATCGGGCCGATTCCCATGATGAAATTTACCTCCCGCTTAATGGACCGGCTGGGCATTGAGCCGCACGCCAGTTTGAACCCCATTATGCTGGACGGTACCGGGATGTGCGGTTGCTGCCGCGTGACGGTGGACGGCAAAGTGCGTTTTGCGTGTGTGGACGGCCCGATGTTTCCGTCCAAAACCATTGATTTTGACGAGCTTATCCGCCGCACCGGCGAATATAAACCGCAGGAAAAGGAAAGCTTGGAACTGTACGAGAAAGACCACGTCTGTAAGTGCGGCTTGCATTAAGCCTTTAGAAACATATGAAAAAGGAGCTCTTTTTAAGGGCTCCTTTTTTATATGTTGTAAATAAAAAATTGTTTTAATGCCGCATCAAGTGCGGCAAGCGGGGGCCCTTGCCCTTTGGTTAAAGCCAAATAAAAAAGCGGGCACTTTGTAAAAAGTGCCCGCCGGGGTTTATGTAAATTATTCGTCTATTGGAAGCCAATCATATTCCGGCGATGTTTCGTCTTCATCGGTTTCATATTCAACCTCTTTTTCTACTTCTTCCGGCTTTTCTTTTTTTGCCTCTTTGAGCGCTTCATAAGGGTTCTCCCCTAATTCTAACGTCTGTTTGACGAGCTCCCATTTTGTATCCAGATTATATTTGGATTTTTGGGCATATTTATTATCCAAATATTCCAACAGCGCAAAATAGTCATTAGCGGCAAAGTCATCACCCGGGTTGCGTTGGCTTTCTTGCCACAATGCAATCAGTTGGTCCATATCTTTATCAAATTCGGCCCGGAGAGCCTCCTCTTCTTTTTTGTATTTTTGCAGATAGGGGTTCTGCTCTAATTGTTTTTCTACTTCTTCTTTGGTCGGCGGGGCCGATTTGACAAGGGCATTCCAAGAAGTTTGGAGTCCTTTTTCCGCTAATCTGAACGGCAAGAACAGGGATGAGCCGTTAATTTCATCCATTTTTTGCTGATTAAATAAGGGCGCAATCATGTTCTTCCCGTAATTAATGGGCTTATAATACCACGCAGAGCCCGCCGGCGCGTCTTGATATTTTCCGTCCAACATATCTTGCACCGGGTTCAGCATTAAATCCAACGCTGCCATACTGCCCAAGAAAGTCCCTACGTGAAACGCATATTTTAACGTAAATTTAGCGGGTCCATGCAGGGCCGACGCCAATACCGCGCCCGGTTTATTCATGGCGTCCAACACATCCAAGCGCACCGGGCCCATATTATATGGTATGCCCAAATAGTTGGTGGGCGGATAAGGCGAGCGGGAGAAATCCATAAAGACGGGCGCTTTGGAAGAACCTTTGGTTAAGCCTTCCAACCCGGCCTTAAATAAGTTTTCCGTGGCGATGGCTTCTTTATAGGCCGCTTTAGACATCCATGGCGGAACTTTTGTCACATAGCGCTCCACCAAGTCCGTCACGGTGGTTAATGTTTCTTTAGCGTTAGCTACCACCGGAAGGTTGCCCGGGTTGATGGGTTGGCGGGCCGCAACTTCCCCGGCAATTTTATGCGTGACTACTTTGCCGCCCGGCAAGCGTTGGGTAATTTTATAACCGCGCGTAATGCCTTTGGGGGTCAGGTCTTTGAGGGCATTGGTGACAAACATAGAGCCGTCCAATTTTTGGGCGTGGCGCTCTACTTTTACCCCAATATCGGCTAATTCTTTAGATAATTGGCGGGCCTTGCGGGCTTGTTGGGTAAAGCTGCGGAAATAGGCTAAGCGTTGGGCCACAGGCAATTTATTAGCCTCTTTGGCTATGCGCAAGGCCGTTCCCGCGGCGCTAACCCCTTTGCCGACAAGATTGAAAGCAACCCCAATAGAAACCCAGGACAAGAGGAACCACATAACTTCATCCGTGTGTTTATGGGCTATTAAGCCCAACTTTTGGGGTTCTTTTCCGGCGCGGACATAGCAGTTGCCCCAACGTTCGTAGTCTTGGGCCATTTTAATTTCTTGCGCGTTCATCTTGCGCCAAACGTTGCCGTCTTTAGAGGCCCAATGCCAAGCCCCGGTGTGCATATTCCCGGAGCCCGCTTCCCGGCCGGATACAGAAATTTCCCCGCTATAAGAGCGCCCCTGCCCTTGCGGTATGTTCAGTTGCAAAACGTTGCGCGAGTTTACGCCGGCTTTCGCCCCGCCGGAGGATTTTTTTACCTTTGTTTGTATGCGGACGGGCTGCGCCTTGGTCATTACCCAAGTCATATAGTAGCGTTTGCCGTTATGGAGAACGGAAGGCTTTCCCTTGGGGCTCTTTGCATCCACAATCGTTCCTTGGGCATCCCGGCGGATACGGTTATATGCTTTTGCCAGTTGGGTGCGCATTTCCAGGTTTTTGTCTGCGTCCAAATTCATGACAGGGCGGTCTGTGGCTGCATCCAAACGGCAGTAAAAATCTTTTATTTTATCGGCAATGTAGTCGGCCTGTTGTTTGTTCATAAACGGGCCGCCTTTGGCGCCTTTATCGTTGCCTTGCCCGTAAGTCCATTTAGGCGCGGCGGCTTCGTACATGGCGGATAATAAAGATAACGCCAACACTTGGGCGGCCGCAGAGCCGTCCTTGGCATAATGGACCAAGGCTTTAAGAATTTCATTCTTTTGCTTGGCGGATATAGCCTTTTCCCGGCTTCCTATCAAGGGCAAATACTGGTTGGCAAAGGTATCAAAAGCCGTGGCTAACACAGAAAAGTTGGGCGGGTTTAAGTCATGTTGTTTTTTGGTTCCATTTAAGTTGGTGTTTTGCCCGTCCAAAAAGGTGATTGTTTTAATAAAGCCGCCCACCCCCTCATACATCAGCATGGCGGACGTGATGTAATTCGCCTCCAACAGACGGGTGTTTGAGGGCGTTTGCTCTACGACCTCTTTTAAGGTGCGCCAGTAGTCTAAGTTTTTTAACAACTCTTCTTTGTGTTTTGCATAAAAAGCAAGGGATAACTCGTCACTTAACAAACTTTTACCCGTATCTTCACCTAATGCGGCTTGTCCGGCGCTGATGATGTTTTCATACTCCCGAAAGGCGTTGAATCCTTTTGATTGGAGAATGCTTTGGTATATAAGTGCAATTTGGGCCAATAAAATTTCCAGATTGCCGCGCAATTCTACGCTTTCCGGGGACTCTACTTGTTTGCCGGCTACTTTTTTGAAGAGCGAAAAGCCCGGAAACCCGTCCCGTTCGGACAACGGGTTTTGTTTCAGGGCGTTTAAGCGTTTTAAGATGATTTTTTGTACGTCCGGCGCCAGGGCTAAATACAGGAAAGAGAGTTCCAGGTTGGAGTCATCAAAAACAGAAAACTGCGTCCTCAGCGCAGCGGCGGCCCAGGAGGCAATTTGCGGCGAGGGGGCATCTAATAAGGCAATCATGTCGGACGGGTCTATTTGCCCGTTAGCGTAAAATTTGTTTAAGCTTCCTATCGCCGCGTTGGCGGATTCCTTCGGTTGGTGGGTAAAAAACATCCCGGGAATGTAAGATTGCATTCCCCATTGGATGCCATCTTTGGGAAGTTCGTTTTTAGTTAAAAAGTCCACGATGGAGGTTTTGTCTCCATTAGCTAAAAACTGGTTGATTTGGGCATCTGTTTTAACAAGGCCGCGTTTAATCAAGCGTTGGTCTTCTCGGGCATTATAGGGTTCCGTCTGGGTATCAAATAAATCAGCGGTCCCCTGTAATTGCCCGGCATTGGGTGTGAAAATCATCTGATGCCACGGCGCCAAAGCCGTATCTTGCCGCCGTTCGGGAACGGCCTGGGCAAAAACGGCAGGGTTCGGCAGTAAAATATTGCAAGTAAAGGCAACAATTAATAGGCGGCTTATAAGCGTTTTCATAAACAGGGTCCTTGTATACAGAATATCTCTTTATAATATTATAGAAAAAAACTTGTTTTTGACCAGGGGTGTTTGGGCCCATTTTATATAGGACAAAGGGCCTATGGAAAGATAGGCCCTTTGTGTGAGGTGTAAAAC
>CAKUDJ010000076.1 GCA_934644855.1 uncultured Elusimicrobiales bacterium | reverse complement strand
GGGTGGATAGGGTCCGCCTTGAACTTATTTTTTGTAAAAATGCCGTCTAAAATACCGGGCACAAACACCGCGCCTTTTTCCGCCGCGATTTGTTTGTAAATTTTGGTATAGGGCCCCATGGCCGCGTATCCGCCCGTATCTACCACTACCGCCACCGCGCCCGCCGCCTGTACCGCGTCCACCATTTGGCGCACGGCCGCTTCGGTCTGTGTGATAGGCACGCCGCGCATAAAATCATTTCCGCCAAATTCTATCAGCACCATATACGGGCGCTGTTCCAACACTTGGGCCAGGCGCGCCGGAGCCGCCGCGGCAGTATCCCCGGGTAAGCCCATATTAATTACCGGGCGGCTGATTTTGCGCCCCAAAAGCGCCGGGTAAGATTTTTCCCGCCCGGCCCCGGTTCCCGCCGTTAAACTATCCCCGAATACCACCACCGGGCCAAACGCGTTATGCACATTTTTAATCTCGGGTGCGGCGGGCCAAAACCACCAAACCGACACGCCCGCTACCCCTAAACCGATAAAATATTTTCTCATAAAAATATTATAAAAAATTTTTACCGTTATATAACCGCTTGACTTTTTGCGCCTTTATTATAAAATAAAAGTATGAGCAAACCGACGACAAAAGAAATCCAAGCCGCATTATTGGACGCCGCGCAAAAAGCGCGGGAGAATTCGTACTCGCCGTATTCCCATTTTAAGGTGGGAGCGGCCGTGTTCACGCGCCAAGGACATATCTTTACCGGCACGAACATTGAAAACGCTTCCTATGGCTTAACCGTGTGTGCGGAACGCAACGCCGCATTTGCCGCCGTAGGGGCAGGAGAAAAAGACATAGTGGCCCTGGCCCTGGTCACCCAAAAACTGCCGGGGGCAAAGGTAAACTCCCCCTGTGGGGCTTGCCGCCAGGTGTTAGCGGAATTTATGCCGCCCAACGCGCCGGTTTATATGGCCGTATTGGACGGTAAAAAACGCACCGTAGTCACTAAAAAACTAAAGGACTTAATCCCATTAGCTTTTAATTTATCTTAACCGTAAAGGCGCGGCTTTACGGCGCGCCTTTTTTTTGCCCGTTTGGGCACTACTGGGGGAATTATGCAACACACCACATACAAAGGCTTAAACGCTTTTTATTTGGAAACCGACGCTCTGCGCCTTACTTTCTTGCCGGATTATGCCTGCAAATTGGCCAGTTTGGTAAAAAAACAAACCGGGCGGGAATTTTTATTCCAAAGCTCTAAACCCACGCTCACCTTGCCCCACTACGGGGCCGCGTTCAGCGCGTATGATTCCAGCGGCTTTGACGAGGTACTCCCCTCCATAGATGCTTGCCCGTACCCGGACGGCCAATACCAAAATGTGCCGGTGCCGGACCATGGCGAAGTATGGGCTATGAAATGGAAATGGGAAGTTGCCCCCTCCGGGCGGGAGCTGTTGGCGTCCGTACGGAGTGAAAACTTCCCCTACACCTTTACCCGGCGCATTACGCTTAACCAAAACGAAATTTCTTTTGATTATTCCGTCACCAATTTGGAGGAAGGCGGTTTTAAGTTTATTTGGACGCCGCATTGTCTGCTCAACTGCTCCCCGGCAACGCGGCTGTTAATCCCCCCCAATTTAACCCAGGTAATGACGGTGGAACACTCCACCCAACACCTCGGCCCGTGGGGCACCCTGCACACTTATCCGCTGACGACGGACGTACACGGCCAAAAGTTAGACCTTTCCGCCACCGAGCCCGCCAACGCCAAAAATTGCGAAAAATTTTACTTTACGCAAAAAAACACCGCCGGGTGGTGCGGCATAGAACATACCGATAACGGCGACACCCTGCTCTATTCCTACAATGCGGATTTAGTGCCGTATCTGGGCGTATGGAAAACGCAAGGCGGCTACCGCGGGGATTACAACCTGGCGCTGGAGCCCTGCACCGGCGCGTATGACGATTTATATGTAGCAAATAAAATTAAAAAAGCGGCGGTAATTGCTCCGCTCGGCCAGTATAACTGGCAATTCAAAATGACCGTAAAATAGGGGTATTCTTATGGAACAAATGAACCAAATTGCACTGCGCAATAAATTTAACGAAGTTTTCAAAAAGACTAAAATGTATTTCTTCGCCCCCGGGCGGGTAAACTTAATCGGCGAACATACCGACTACAACGGCGGGCACGTTTTCCCGTGTGCGCTGTCGTTCGGTACGCACGCCGTGCTGTGCAAGCGGGACGATAACACCGTGCGTTTGCACTCCTTAAACTTGCCTGAAAAAGGCATTATCACCGCGGAATTGGCGGACATCAAAAACCTGCCGCAAAACGATTGGGCCAACTATCCGCTCGGCGTGTTGGACGTTTTCCAACGCCGCGGATACCACATTCCCCAAGGGTTTGAAATGCTGTTTTGGGGCAACATTCCGGCGGGGGCGGGGCTGTCGTCGTCGGCTTCCATAGAGCTTGCCACCGCCGTAGCCTTAAACACGGCCTACGGCTTAAACATCCCGCAAATTGAACTGGTCAAAATGGCGCAAGAGGCCGAAAATAAATTTGTGGGCATGAACTGCGGCATTATGGACCAATTTGCCAGCGGTATGGGCAAAGAGGACAACGCCATTTTACTGGATTGCAACACGCTGAAATACGAATATGTGCCGCTCAATTTGCGCGGGATTTCCATTGTCATTATCAACAGCAATAAAAAGCACTCCCTGGTCAATTCCGCCTATAACGAACGCCGCCAACAATGCGAACGCGCGCTCCAAGCCCTGCAACGGGAACTAGCCGTTAAGGCCCTGGGCGAACTGACCATTCCCCAATTTGAAGCCCACAAACATTTAATCCAAGACCCGGTGGAACAAAAACGCGCCAAACACGCCGTGTACGAAAACCAACGCACGTTGCAGGCGGCCCAATGCTTGCGCGCGGGAGAATTGGAAAAATTCGGCCGTTTAATGGATGAATCCCACATTTCCCTGCGGGACGATTACGAGGTAAGCTGCCCGGAACTGGACCTGATTGCCCAAACCGCGTGGGAGCAACCCGGCGTTTTGGGGGCGCGCATTACCGGCGGCGGTTTCGGCGGCAGCGCGGTAGCCTTGGTAAAAGATGAAAACATCAAAAACCTGATAGACACCGTTAGCGCCGTTTACACGCCCAAAACCGGCCTCAAGGCGGATTTTTATATTGCCAATATCGGCGGGCCGGCGCGGCAAATTGAAAAAATTTATTAAGAGGAAACTTCCCATGAAAAACATTTTAGTAATCGGCGGGGCGGGCTATATCGGCTCCCACACCGTAAAAAGACTGGCCGCACAAGGCTATAACCCGGTGGTGTTTGATAACCTTTCCAAAGGCCACCGCGAGGCCGTGCAAAATTACCCCTTTGAACTGGGGGATTTGGGCGATAAGGCCCGCTTGCGCGAGGTCTTCCAAAAACACCACATAGATGCCGTTATGCACTTTGCCGCGTTTATAGAAGTGGGCGAAAGCGTAAAAGAGCCGTCCAAATATTACCACAACAACGTGGCTAAAGTATTAAATTTGTTAGATGCCATGGTGGAAAACCACATCCGCTATTTTGTGTTTTCTTCCACCGCCGCCACATTTGGGGAGCCTGTCAAACCCAAAATAGACGAATCGCACCCGCAAAACCCCATTAACCCGTACGGCAACACCAAGCTGATGGTGGAAAAAATGTTGGCGGATTTTGACACCGCCTACGGCCTGAAAGCCACCGCTCTGCGCTACTTTAACGCCAGCGGTGCCGACGACAGCGGCGAAATTGGCGAATCCCACACGCCGGAAACGCATTTAATCCCCATTGTGTTGCAAGCGGCTGCGGGCAAAAGGCCGTCTATCAAAATTTTCGGGACAGACTACCCCACGCCGGACGGCACCTGCGTACGCGACTATGTGCATGTGAACGACCTGGCAGACGCCCACATTTTAGCCTTGCAAAAAATGTTTAAGGATAACACCAGCGAACGCTTCAACCTGGGCAGCGGCAGCGGCTTTAGCGTGGCGGAACTGGTTAAAGAGGCCAAGCAAATTACCGGGGTGGATTTTACGGTAGAAACCGCCCCCCGCCGCGCGGGTGACCCGGCCATTTTGGTAGCGGACAGCACAAAAGCACAGCGCGTGTTAGGGTGGAAACCCAAATACAACTTAACGCAAATCATCCAAACCGCGTGGAACTGGGAACAACACCGCAAATACTAGGGGGCCTTATGAATATCAACCTGCTTATTGACCAATTAATTGCTTATGCGCTGGACCAAAAACTGTTGGCACCGGCGGACGAAGTGTGGGCCGTCAACCAAGTGTTGGATATTTTGCACCTGACGGAATATACGCCGTCCGGCTTTAACGGCGCCACGCCCGAATATCCGTGCGAAATTCTAAAAAACATTTGTGATTGGGCCGCCCAACAAAAAGTAATCCCGCAAGATACCGTCACCCAACGGGATTTATTGGACACTAAATTAATGGGTGTTTTTGCCCGCAAACCCAGCGAAGTGGAAAACGAATTTTTTGCCCTGTGGAGCCAAAACCCCAAAAAAGCTACGGACAAATTTTACCATGATGCCCGCGCGTTGGATTACATCCGCACCGCGCGCGTAGCCAAAAACAAACGGTGGAAGGCCCGCACGCCGTACGGCACGTTGGATATTACTATCAATATGTCCAAGCCGGAAAAAGACCCCAAAGACATTGCCGCCGCCTTAAAAGCCGCGCCGTCCGGCTACCCCAAGTGCCTATTATGTAAAGAAAACGAAGGCTACGCGGGGCGCATTAATCACCCCGCCCGCCAAACCCTGCGCCTGATTGGGTTGGATTTACTGCAAGACAACAACCCGTGGTTTTTGCAGTACTCCCCCTATGAATACTACAACGAACATTGTATTTTCCTTTCCGGCAATCACGAGCCTATGAAACTAACACTAAACAGCTTCCGGCGTTTGTTGGCGTTTGTGGACGTTTTCCCCCATTATTTTATCGGCTCCAATGCGGATTTGCCCATTGTGGGCGGCTCCATTTTAACGCACGACCACTTCCAGGGCGGGCGCTACAAATTTGCTATGGAAAAAGCCCCGGTGGAACGCACGTTCAAAATAGCCAAATTTCCGCGCATTAAAGCCGGCATTGTCAAATGGCCCATGAGCGTACTGCGCCTGAGCGGCCCTAAAAAAGAGTTGGCCGAAGCCGCGGACTTCGTCTTAAAAAAATGGCGCGCATATAC
>CAKUDJ010000075.1 GCA_934644855.1 uncultured Elusimicrobiales bacterium | reverse complement strand
GGGTAATGGTTTCCTCGCGGATTTGGTTTAATAACTGCATAAATGCGGGGTCCGTTTGCTGGCGGAAAATGCGCTTTAGCTCAAACACTTCCAGCGGCAGGCGGCGGCACACGCGGGCTTCAAAAAAGTACGGGCTTTTATACAGGGAATGGAAATAATCAAACAACCCGCCGGAAGGCTTTTCCTCCACCGGGGGCAGTTGGTATAAATCCCCAAACAGCACCACCTGCTTACCGCCAAACGGTAAGTCTGTGTGCGTGGAAAGGCGCAAAATATGGTCCATGGCGTCCAACAAATCCGCCCGGAGCATAGAGGCTTCGTCAATAATCAGCACGTCCAGCGCGTCCACCGTTTTGCGCGGCAGGCGTTTTAAGTTTTCCGTATCCAACAAATTGCCCGGTTTTAAGTGGAAAAAAGAATGGACCGTCTGCCCGTGTACGTTAATGGCCGCCAATCCTGTGGTGGCCAGCACCACGGCACTATGCGTAGAATGTTGGATAAAGTATTTAAGCAGGGTGGTTTTGCCCGTGCCGGCGCGCCCGGTTATAAAAATGAGCGGTTTTATAGCGAGGGTGGATTCCAACAAGCGCAGGGCATCCTTAAATTCATCCGTTAAAATAATGGGAGTTTCGGCCATAGTTTTATTATAGCTTTTCTGTTTGCACCTATAAAACCGGCCGCCCCGACACCTTGGGGCGGCCGAATGCGTAAACGGAAACCGCTATTTTAAGCAGTCGTGCGCATCTTGCACAATTTGCTCTTTGGTCAGGCGGAAACGGCGGTACAATTCTTCCAAGGGTACGCGGTCCGTAAATTCCTTGTGCGCGCCGTAAGTAAGCACTTTCATCGTGCTGTTGCCGTAGAAAGCGGCCACCTTTTCCCCAAAACCGCCGTCTAATACGCCGTCTTCCAACGTAATGACCAAGCGGTGTGTTTTCTTTAATTCTTCCAATAGCGGCTTATCCAAGCCCGTCATATAGCGCGGGTTAATCAGCGTAGGCGTAATGCCCAGCGTACGGCGGATTTCCCCGCAAACGGACTTACCCAAACTAAAGAAATTACCCAACCCCAACACGGCAATTTCGCGCCCTTGTTCGGCCACCTGGTATTTGTTCAATACAGCGTAGTCTTTATCCACCGGCAGGCCCGTTTCGGCCACATCCTTAAACGGCACGCGGATAGCCACCGGGTACTGTTTTTGCGCCATAGCCCAATCCAGCATAGCCAAATATTCCGCGCGGCCCGTGGGGGCCAAATAAACCATATTGGGGATATTGCTTATCAAGGGAATATCAAAAATTCCCAAGTGGGTGGCATCCCCGGCGCTGATTCCCCCCCAATGAATAAGCAGGGTGGCCGGGTTTTTGTTGAGCGCCAAATCTTGCGACAGTTGGTCGTAAGTGCGTTGAACAAAAGAGCTTAAAACTTGCAGCACCGGTTTGGCCCCGCCGGCCGCCAAGCCGGAAGCATACGCCACGGCGTGTTCCTCGGCAATGCCCACATCCGTATAGCCGGCCCCCAACTGGGCGCGCACGTCCGGCGTAAGGCCGTACGCCCCCGGGGTGGCGGGGCTAATCACTATGACCGACGGGTCCTGTTTGCGTTTTTCAATCAAATGCCGCTGGGTAAGCGAAGCATATGTTTCCGCCGCCGGAGCGGGGTTTTTCTTTTCGTCCAACACGCCGGGCATAACCCAAGGGAACGCCTCTTTATTGGCCTCGGCCTGCGGGCACCCTTTGCCTTTTAAGGTATGGATATGCACCACCGTCGGGCGCGTGACATCTTTTACTTGTTGGAACGCGGCAATTAAACTGCGCACGTCGTTGCCGTTTTCCACATATTTATAATCTAACCCCAGGGCCTTAAAAAAATTACATTCCGCTTGCCCGCGGGTTTGGCGGAGCAACGCCAGGTTTTTGTATAAACCGCCGTGGTCCGGCGCGATACACATTTCGTTATCGTTTACCAAAATAATTAAATTACTGTTGAGTTCGGCCGCCGCGTCTAACCCTTCTAACGCTTCCCCGCCGCTTAAAGAGCCGTCCCCGATAATGGCAATTACGTTGCCGGTTTTGCCCTGTAAATCACGCGCTTTGGCCAACCCCACCGCCAAACTGGGCGCGGTGGACGTGTGGCCAATAACAAACGTATCATGCGCGCTTTCCTGCGGGTTGGTATAGCCGGAAATTTCGTGGTATTTGGCCGGATTTGTAAAATACTGTTTGCGGCCCGTTAAAATTTTATGCGTATAACATTGGTGGGAAACATCAAACACAAACTTATCCTGCGGCGTATTAAACACATAGTGCAGGGCCACCGTCGGCTCAATAAAACCCAAATTCGGGCCGAAATGTCCCCCCGTGGCGTTTATTTTTTTAATCAGCAAGGCGCGGATTTCCGCCGATAGCGTATCCAACTCCTCCATAGATAAACCTTTCAAATCTTGCGACTCGTTTACTTTGTCTAAAATTTGCGTCATACTTTATTACTTCTCCTATATATATTTACTGCGTTTAACAATTTTGGCCCATTTCATACGCTTGCTTAAAAACAGGCTTGTTTTTTACTTCCCCTTTCTGCCATGCCCCGGTACCGTACAAAATGCCTTTTTCGCGGGTGCCTTCCAAACAATCTTGCGTAAACCCGCGCAACGCTTCCACGGTGCGCTGCATATTTTGGCGGTTGGTATCCGCGGCGGAAAGAATAAAATAAAAATCTTTATTGGAAATTTCCGTATAGCGCGGCACAGTGCGGTCTATAAAGGTTTTCAGCTGTCCGTCCATACAGTAAAAATAAACCGGGGTTGCCAGCACAATCACGTCTGCCGCCACCAGTTTATCTAACAGCGGTTTCATATCGTCTTTTTGTACGCACAGGTGGGACGTATTACACGCACCGCACCCCAAACAATACGCAATATGATAATCTTTCAAAAATACTTTTTCTACACTGTTTCCGGCGGCTTGCGCCCCGGCGGAAAATTGCTCACACAATAAATCCGAATTGCCGCCCCGGCGTGGGCTGGCGGAAATAATTAAAACATTTTTTGCCATATTATAAAAAACCTCTATTTCAATAGTTTTTTCTCACAAGCTACAATTTTTTCTTCGTACACTTCTATTTTATGGTTTAAGCGGTTGAGCGTTTGTTGCATTTGCTCCACGCGCCGTTGCAGGGCATCGCGCTCTTTAATAAGCAGTTGTTTGCGCTTTTGCAACGTGCGGTTGCCGCGGCGGAAAAGCGACACATACTCTATTAATGTTTCAATAGAAAGCCCCGCCCCGCGCATACATTTGATAAATTCCACCCACCCGCAATCGGTTTCGGTGTAATCCCGCACGCCGCTTTCCTTGCGGTTTACCGGCGGGATAAGCCCTACTTTTTCATAGTAGCGCAACGTATCGGCCGGCAGGCCGTACTTTTGGCTCACTTCGGAAATGGTCATTCAGCACCTCCTTACATAAAATATTATATTACTTGGAGTTGACTTTAAGTCAAGGGGCCAAAAAGAAAAAAGCATTTCATCGCCTGGAAATTTTCGGTTTTGCGCACCAAAAACCCCGGGTGCTTGGCCCGGGGTGTGAGGTATTTTACCGCTTATTTTAAGATTTTTAATTTTTCGGACAGTTGCCCGAAGGCTTTGGCACGGTGGCTGATTTTGTTTTTTTCTTTATCGGTCAGCTCTGCCAATGTTTGGGTGGTATCCTTGACGATAAACAGCGGGTCGTACCCAAAGCCGTTTTCGCCCCGGTAGCCAAAGCCGATATAGCCGTCCAACCGGCCGTCAAAACTGAGGTGTTGCCCGGAAGGCAAAGCCAAACAGGCTACCGTGTGGAATGTAGCTTTACGTTGGTGCAACAAAAGCCCGTCCAGTTCGGCCAATAATTTGCGGTTGTTTTCGTCGGTATCGGCGTGTTCCCCGGCATAGCGGGCGGTATGGACACCGGGGCGGCCGTCCAAGGGGGCCACCTCTAGCCCGGTATCGTCCGCCACGGCCGGTAATCCGGTTTGTTTGGAGGCATACACCGCTTTAATAGCGGCGTTTTCTTCCAGGGTTGAACCTGTTTCCGGCGGGAGGTTCAACCCCTTAAAATCAGCCAAACTGACGTATTCTATTTTTTCCCCGCTGTTTTGTTTTTTGGGCAAAATGGCGGATAATTCCTTAAACTTATGCGGATTGCCGGTAGCAATTAAAATCTTCATATCGTTTTAATTACTTGCCCTGGATACTTTTTTGCACTTGCGGGTCCTGGTGCAGTTCTTGCAAAAGTTTGGCTTTTGCTTTGGCAGCACGTTCCTGTACTTGTTGGGCACGGGACGGAACCGACGGCACGGCCTGCACATCTTGCACTAAATTCAAAATGGCTTTATAGGCAATAAACAAATCCTTTTCGCTCAACCATTCTTTGTAATTGTGCGGGTTGTTTTGGCCCGTGGGCAAGCAGGGCGCGCCCAAGCAAATATCCCGTTTGGCAAACATGGCCGGGCCGGTTCCGGCGCGTTCCTTTAAGTAGCGCGGTTCCATACCCGCTTTTTTGAGCGCCTGGCCCGCCAAATTGGCGGCGGCCGGGTGCATACCGTCTGCCACGTTGGTATATTGTTTGGCAATTTTCTTGTCTATTTTCACATCAAATTTTTGGGCAGCTTCGGCTACGGCTTTATCCAAGCGGGCGAACCATTTTTTGCCCTGTTTGGGGTTGAAAAAGCGGTAGCGGAAGTCCACCGTCACGGTGTTATTTTTGGAATCATAGCTGATGTGGTGGGGTTCCACATAACCGTCCAGGCCGGTACTGTAATTGGGCAACGTGCGTTTGGGCGCCGCTTTTTGCACAATGTACGCGGCGGCGGCGCTAGCGTTGCGGTAGCCGTTGGTGGCGGCATAAGATTGGTGACCGTTCACGCCGTGGACCGTCACCAAAGCGCCATAGGCGGAAAAGTTAGCTACAATAATTTCCCCGTTTACGCCGGCATCAAAATCAAAGGGGATTTCCGGGTAATACAAATCCATATCCAACCCTTCACCCGCCATACCGATATCTTCGTTAGGGGTAAGAACCACTTGGATAGGGCCGTGCTTGATAGACGGATTGTCCGCCAAGGTTTGCAAGGCCGTCACAATAGCGGCCACGCCGGCTTTATCGTCGGCAGACAGCATGGTGGTACCGTCGGAAACCACAATCGTTTCCCCTTTTAATTTGGCCAAATAGGGGTCCGTTTGCGGGTTAATGACTAAATTTTTAGCTGCGTTAATGAT
>CAKUDJ010000074.1 GCA_934644855.1 uncultured Elusimicrobiales bacterium | reverse complement strand
AGAGCAGTGTAAAGTCAGGCATGGTTCTTAACGAAATGGAAATTAAAGCCCTTTTAAAAGATTTAGACGATAAAAAATAAAACAAAACGCCCCGGGTTTTTCTCTTGGGGCGGCGCCCCAAACCCGCCTTACTTTTTCTCATTGCAGAAAAAGACCCTGCGGGCCGCACCTTGCAGGCCGCCTGCAAAAAGGCTAGCCCCCCGAGCCGCCGTCCGCAGGACAAACCTATTTTGAGCCGGGCGTTTTACAACCTTTCATTCTTGGGGTTGCACCCCAAACCCGCCTTACTTTTTTCATTGCAAAAAAAGTAAGCAAAAAAGCTAGGCGGAAAACAGCATCTTGTTTTGTGCCGTTCGTGCTAGTGCAAGAATAATTGCTTGTAGGCTGTTTTTTCAGATTTGCGCCGTATGGGCGGGCCTTAGTTTGGGCGCGGTGTGGCTAAACGCCACATAAGCCCAAAGGGACCGCTCAGACGGCCAAATGTGGAAAAATGTGGCCCATCAAACGCAAACAAGGGGAAAAATGTTATTTTTCCCCTTGTGCGTTAAAATCGCCACTTACCAACAGCCGCCCGCCGTTCTTCCTTAGCGTTGCCGTGCAGAGCAGTACAAGAATAGTTGTTCGTAGCATGATTTTTCAAATTTAAGATGATTTTGCGCCGCAAGTTTAGGCGCGGTGTAGCAGAGCTACATAAGCCTAAAGGCGGTGCAAAAGGGCTTAAATTTGGAAAATGGTTTGCCCACTTAATGCGAACGGGGAACAAAATGTTATTTTGTTCCCCGCGCATTAAAATCCCAGCTTACCACCAGTTGTTATTAATAAGTAGGTATGCCGTATTCTTTGGCTAACAGGTTATACCTATCAATCACCTTCCTGATAAACTTCCGTTTCTCCACATAACTCCCCGGGAAAAACGCCCCCTTAAACCCGGCAATTACCACATTTTTAAGCTCTTTGGGGGTTAAGTCTATATTGCGCACCAACAGTTCCAGTTCTTTGGTGACGGTAGTGTTGGACACCAGGCGGTTATCCGTATTAATGCTAATAGGCAGGCCGCGTTTAATCATTTCTTTAACCGGGTGGTCTTTGACGGATTTTATTTCCGGCAAGGTTTGCAAATTACTGGTCAGGCACACTTCCACCCCAATACGCTCGCTGGCGATATAGTTTGCCAAGCTATCCACATACGCTTTTTTATCTTTTACTTTGCGGTCCTTAATCATAGCGGTAGAAAACAAATGCGTGCCGTGCCCGATACGGTTGGCGTAGCAATCCGTAATGGCTTGGAAGATAGATTCCGGGCCGTAGGCTTCGCCGGAGTGAACCGTTTTGCGCATAAAGTTTTTATGCACATAATGATAGGCGGCCAAATGGTCCGAGGCGGGGTAGCCGGCTTCTTCCCCGGCCAGGTCAAACCCCACAATGGGCAGGTTTTCTTCTTTCACCAAACGCACCACCATTTTGGCAAGTTCCAAAGAGGCAATACTAAAAATTTCTTCTTTTTTAGATTGCGCCAACGCCTTAATCAGCATGGCATAATAGGGGGACATAAACTCGTTAAAATTACGCATGGCACACGCCAAAATGCCAAAGTAAAACTCTAAATCTTCCCCTTTTTTGACAGCCGCGCTATTATTGTGTTCGTCCTGGGCGCGTTTTAATCCGCGGGCCACGGCGCGCACGGAATCCTGCGCGGAAAGTTTGTCGTTCGCGTGGAGCTGCGGGGCAAAACGGACTTCCAAATACCGCACGCCCTCGGCTATGGAATCTTGCGCCAGTTCGTACGCTACGCGCTCTATGTTGGCGGCGTTCTGCATGACCGCGCCCGTATAGCCAAAGCCTTTCAAATATTCCACCAAAGAGGCGTACTTGTCCTTAAACACCAGTTTGCGGAGCCCGGCTTCCGTATAGGCGGGGAGCTCCACCCCTTCCTTTTTGGCTAATTCAATCAGCGTGGACAGGCGCAACGAACCATCCAGGTGAACGTGCAAATCCGCCTTGGGCAGGCGGCGCAAAAACTCGGCAGGTACTTGGTTTATGTTCATATTATATTTTCTCCGCTTTTTGGCCTTGCGGCGTATCTTTTACCTGGTAGCCCAGTTTGGCAATTTCGCTGCGCAGCTCGTCGGATTTTTTGTAATCCTTGGCGGCGCGGGCGGCGGCGCGGGCGGCCAGTAAATCTTGCACGGCCGGGGGGATTTCCACCGGGGCCGTTTGTTTTTCCTTAAACAAATCCAATGCCAAAATACTATCGGCAAATTGCAAAACGGCAACCTTTTCCGCCGCGGAAAGCTCCGCATTGCGGGCTGTTTCCCACACCACGGCCAACGCCCGGGGGGCGTTGAGGTCGTCTTCCATAGCGGCGGAAAATTTGGCTTTCCACGCTTGGGCGGCGGGGGTGTCCTGCACGGCGCCGTTGGCGGCCGCTTTGGCCTGGCGGCACAACGCGCGCAGGTTTTCTAAACTTTTTACGGCGGAATCTAAACTTTCAAAAGTAAATTCTAATTGTGTGCGGTAATGGGCCGTTAAGCACAAATAGCGGTAGGCCAAAGGCTCGTAGCCTTTATCCCGCAAGGTTTGCACCGTCACAAAAGTTCCGGCGGATTTGGACATTTTGCCGGAGCGCAAAATCAAAAATTCCCCATGCACCCAATAGTTGACGTATTTTTTGCCGGTGGCGGCTTCGCTCTGGGCGATTTCGTTGGTGTGGTGGATGGTGACGTGGTCAATCCCGCCGCAATGGATATCCAACGTGTCCCCCAGGTATTTCATAGCCATGGCGGAACATTCAATATGCCACCCCGGGAAACCGACTCCCCACGGGCTATCCCATTCCATTTGGCGCTTTTTATCCGTCGGGGAGAACTTCCACAATGCAAAATCCGTCGGGTTGCGTTTTTCGTCGCTCATTTCCACCCGCGCGCCGCTTTGCAAGCCGCTAATGCGGGCATGGCCGACAAGGGCGTCGTAGCGGTCAAACTTGGAAGTATCGTAATAAATACCGTCACTCGTGCGGTACGTATAGCCTTTTTCTTCCAGTTTTTTTACCAGCGCAATCATCTCTTTTATATGTTGGGTGGCGCGGCAGACGACCGTGGGCCGCGTGCAATGCAAAGAATCGTAATCGGCCCAGAATTTTTCTTCGTAAAATTTGGCAATATCCCACGCGCTTTTGCCTTCGCGTTGGGTGGCAACTTCCATTTTGTCTTCGCCGGAGTCTTGGTCGGACACTAAATGCCCCACGTCCGTCACGTTCATAACGTGTTTGAGCGGATAGTGCAGGCGGATGGTGCGGGCCAGTAAATCTTCAAAAATATAGGTGCGTAAATTGCCGATATGCGCATAGTTATACACGGTCGGCCCGCAGCAGTACATCGTCACTTCCTGCGGGTTTTGCGGGGTAAATTCATCTTTATGATGACTGGCGGTATTGTATAGCTGCATATCAGTTGGCCTCTTGTAATAACTGGGCATAAGCAAGCCCGATTTCTTGGAAAAATAATTTGCAGGTTTTTTGACCCACGCTATTGGCGGAGTCCTCGGACAGCATACAACTTACTTCTATATCGGAAAGCGGATTGGCAGCCCCCACGCCGGAAACGGAATAGGTAAACCCGGTGGGGCGGTACGAGCGCAACGCCCGGCTGTACGCTTGGTCCAACGCGCGTTGGAAATAGCCCATTTCCTTTTGCGTGGCGGAGGCCCCCAAACGGAATTTTTTACTGGCTACCGGGATGGCTACGTCACCGTAAGTGCTGTACGAGCCGGAAGGAAGTTCCGCCGTAAAATCTTCTTCCAGCGAAGGGGTGTCCGTTTGCGTTAAATTTGCATCCGGCGCGGCGTAGGAGCCGTCCAACACGCTGGGGGCATCCAACGGGCCTCCCGGCAGTTGCATGGTGTTTTCATACTCCGTATACATACTGTAATCCAACCCTTGGCGGATGGTTTTTTTGGAACGGTAATCCCCGGTTCCCGCACAAGCGGCTAACCCCACGGCTAATACTAAAAAGATAAAAACTCTTACATTCATTTTACTAACTCCTTATTTTTAACGTGGCGACGGCTTGGCACATAGCGGCTTCCCCACGGCCGATTTCGCCGACGTGTTCATGACTTTTAGATTTGAAACTGACGTTTTTTATATCCATACCAAACACGCGGGCTAAAGAATTGCGCACGGTGCCGTAATGCGGTTTAATTTTGGGCTCTTGCGTGATAATGGTGGCGTCTATATGGACGATTTCTGCCTGGCGGCGGCGCACAATTTCCAACACTTTGCGGGCAATTTCCACGCTGGAAATGCCTTTAATGGTGGGGTCCGTGGGCGGGAACAAAATGCCTATTTCCCCCTCGCACAAGGCGCCTAAAACCGCGTCACAAACAGCGTGGAGGACTAAATCTCCGTCGCTATGGCCCTGAAAACCTTTCGTATGCGGGATTTCCGCCCCGCCCATAAACATTTTAATCCCCGGTTCCAGGCGGTGCAAATCAAACCCGAAACCCGTACGGTATATAAAATTTTCTTGCATAAGTGCCTCGGCAAAAATTAAATCTTCCGGCGTGGTAATTTTGAAATTGGTATAGTCCGACGGTACAACCCGCACCGCCACCCCCAGTTTTTCTACCAGTTGGGATTCGTCCGTAGCGTCCTTTTGGGAGCCGAACTTTTCCAACGCTTCCACTAGCACCGCCCGGCGGTAGCATTGGGGGGTCTGCGCCGCCCACAGCGTGCCGCGCTCCGGCGTGTTTTGCACGGTATGGCCTGCACATACTTTAATGGTGTCTTTCACAGGCACCGCCAACAGCGCGGCCCCATGGGTGAGCGCCTCTTGCACACAACGGCCAATCAGCTCCGGCTTTACCAACGGGCGGGCGCCGTCATGCACGGCCACCACTTGGGCCTGCGGCGCCGTTTTTTGCACGCCGTTTATGACCGATTCCAACCGGGTGGACCCGGGAAGCGCAAAAGTTAAGCCCTCAAATTCAGCCGCCAACGCCGCTTGATTTTCCGGCGGGGTGACAACCACCACTTGCCCGATTTGCGGCGCGGCTAAAAACGCGCGCACCGTGTGAAAAAGGACGGGTTCCCCGCCCAGAGGCAACATTTGCTTGGGGCGCCCCATCCGGGTACCGCTTCCCCCCGCCACAATGACCGCTGACGCAAAACCCGTCTTGTTTTTATCCATAAATTTTATTTTGTTTTTGCAAAAATCATCCGGCCGGAAGACGTTTGCAAAATGGAATACACGGATACTTCCGCCCGCTTTCCGATATATTTGCGGCCGTCTTCCACCACCACCATGGTGCCGTCGTCCAAATAGCCGATGCCCTGTTC
>CAKUDJ010000073.1 GCA_934644855.1 uncultured Elusimicrobiales bacterium | reverse complement strand
AAATCTTCAAAATATTTTTTACAGGCGGCAAACGGAAAGTGTTTTAAGGCGCTTTCTATCAGTTCCCGCGGGGCGTGGTAAAAATCGGGCGATACCCGGGCATTGGTTAAGTTGCAGCGTCCGTTGCCGCTGGCTAAAATTTTGCGGCCGGGCAGCAGGTCTTTTTCCAAAATGAGTACTCTTTTGCGGGCGCGCGCACATTCCAAGGCACATAGCAAGCCGCTGGCTCCGGCGCCGATAATCAGCACGTCATAAATAGGCAAATCGTTCATATTAAATACAGTGTAGCAAAAATGCGCGCTCTTGACACTCCCGCCCATAAGTATATACTATAAAAGAGTATATTTTTAGGAGATTTTATGCGTTTAACCACTTGTTTTTTTACTTTTTTAACTTGTTGTATGCTCCCGCTGTCCGGTATGGCCTTTACCGTCGGGGAGATGGCCCGCCCTACATTCGGTACGGCGCCGGAGGGGAACGTCCGCCCGACCACTTCTTCCACGGGGGCGGTCCGTCCGTCCACCGCGGCTACCGGCAGTACCCGCCCCACCACCCAACCGGGCAACAGCGGCAACCGCTTTACAACGGAAATGGGGGAAACCCACCCCACCACGCCGGCCGGGTTAAGCTCCCAACATTTTACGCCGGCTACCGGCCCCGTCCGCCCGGGGTTGGAAGCTGCCAGCGGGCGGGCGGAAGCGTTCGGCCTGGCCCCGCGTCCGTCCAAGGGGGCTTCCCCGCAGGCAGTGAATGTAAAGCAGCCGGCCGGTTCGTCCGGCCCCGGCGTGAAAGCCGCCAAATTGGGCGGTGGTGAAAAGGGATTGGGCGCTATGACGAAAGAACAACAAAAGGAACGCGAAAAACTGGCGGCAAATTCGGAAACGGCCGCAAAACTTGCCGAAGCAAAAGATTACAAAGCCTCCCAACAAAAAGCCATGGCTAATATTAAGGGGATTGTGGATGCGGTAAACGGCAAGGACAGTAAAATTAATGAAAAAGTTTCCTCATCGCGCAAGAAACAGTAAAAAACCCGCCAAAATGTATTTTAGAAGCCTGCCTTCTCCGGCGGGCTTTTTAGTTGTACCGGGTCGGCGGTTTGGGGACGCTTTTATCCGACATCAAAAAATGTTATTGCCCGGGCAAAACAAAAAAACAGCTTTTTAAGCGTGTAAAAGGAGTAAATTTTATACAATAACAATATGGTAATCTTGCACGAAGAACCCTCTTTTTCTTTCCCTCAAACCTACACCTGGGTAATTACAGGCGGGGCGGGGTTTATAGGGTCCCACTTAGCCAAAGCGTTAGTGGCCCGGGGGCAGCGCGTGCGTATTGTGGATGATTTTTCCTCCGGGAGTGCGGAAAATTTACACCCGGTGGCCGGACAGGTGGAATGTGTGCGGGCGGACATCCGCCATTTTGCCGCATTAGCCCCCGCCTTTGCCGGGGCGGATTATGTCTTGCACCATGCGGCGCTGGTGTCTGTACCGCTTTCTGTGCAGAAACCGTTGGAAACCTTCCAAATTAATGTGCAAGGTACTCTAAATGTATTGGAGGCCGCCCGCCGCGCGGGTGTAAAACGCGTGATATTTGCCGGCTCCAGTGCGGTATATGGCAACGGGCCGGATTTGCCGTATAAAGAATCGTCCGCGCGGGATTTTGAATCCCCGTATGCGCTTTCTAAACAAATGGGGGAAGATTTATGCCGCCAATACGCCCATTTGTATGGGTTGGAAACGGTCACTTTGATTTATTTTAATGTTTTTGGGCCGGGGCAAAACGCGCAATCCCCCTATGCGGCGGTTATTGCTAAATTTTTGGAATGGGCCGCGCAAGGCAAACCCCTGGGGATAGATTGGAACGGCCGCCAAAGCCGGGATTTTGTGTACGTGCAAGATATTGTGCAGGCAAATTTATTGGCGGCGTTTACTGCCCGCGCGGGGGAAAGTTATAATGTGGCTTGCGGAAAGACGTATTCCCTATTGGATTTGGCGGATTTACTGGACCAAATTTCCGGGCAGAAACTCCCGCGGGTATTCCGCCCCAAACGCCCGGGGGATGTAAAATTGTCCGCGGCGGATATTTCCAAAATACGGGCATTAGGGTTTGAGCCGAAAGTATCTTTGCCGGACGGCCTGGCGGAAATGTGGGCCCAACTAAAAATGAAGCAACCATAAAAAACCCCGCGTTTTATAAAACACGGGGCTTTTTATTGCTTTCTAAATTATTGTTATATCAGCTTTATTTTTACATAGCTCCCACAAACTGGGCTAACTTTTTGCCGTCCGAGGTGCCGTCGTTGGTAATATTGGTGCGGGAGTCTGTGCCGGTTGTTTGGTCCGGGATTCTTTGGGTCCAACTGACAATGCAGCCCGTTTGCCCTTGGTCCCGGCGGCACGCGGTGACGGTGCAATCCGTATTTAAGGTATATTGGAATGTTTTGGTGGAAAAAACATTTCCTCCGTTGGGGTTGTTCCAACTGCCGCCCTGTAAATCAGCGTCCAGGCCGGTGTTGTCCGTCGGGCATTGGTTGGGGTGCATTTGCCGGTAGCGTTGAATGGAGTCCGTCATCGCTTTGGCGTTTACAAACCCTTCCGTTAAGCGGGCCTTTTCTACGGAAATAGTATACTGCGGCAAAGCCACGGCAGATAAAATGCCGATAATTAATACTACTACTAATAATTCTATAAGGGTAAAACCCCGGGTATTGGTCATGGTAAATCTCCTTAATAAACCTTCTTACACAGTATAGTATAATAAAAACCGCACGCAAGGCAAGTAAAAAAATAACTTGAAAAAGGCTGTAAAAATTATATAATAATATATGAATAAATGTTCATATATTGGATATTAAGATGAAAAAATACATTTCAAAAACACCCCGAGAAGGGGAAAAACAGGCCGCCCGCCATTTGAAAGCGGCGGCAGACTTAAAAAAACACGCCCCGGACGAAGAAGAACTGTACGAATTGGCCGATTTATTTAAGGCGTTTTCGGATTCTTCCCGCATTAAAATTTTATGGGCGTTAAGCACCGCCGATTTTTGTGTTTGCCACCTGGCCGCCGCCCTGGGAATGACGCAATCTGCCGTGTCGCACCAGTTGCGGTTATTAAAACAGGGGCGGTTGGTAAAAAGCCGCCGGGAAGGCCAAAGTATTGTGTATTCTTTGGCGGATGACCATGTAAAAAAGGTCTTCGGCCTGGGATTAGAACACGTGAGGGAAAAATGACATCTGCTTGCAGCGCTTGCACCGGGTGCGCCTGCCACGCACACCACGGGGAAGAAAAAACTTTTTGGGCCGCTTACCGCGGGCTTGCGGCCGCGGCCGTCCTTTTTATAGCGGCGCTTTTTGTGGGCAAGTGGCCGTGGGTGCAGTTGGCGTTTTGTGTGGTTTCGTGGGGGATTGCCGGGCGGGAAGTAGTTTTTCATGCCGTGCGTGGCCTTGTTAAAGGGGATTTTTTAGACGAAAACTTTTTAATGACGTTAGCCACCGTGGGGGCGTTTTGTTTGGGGGAATACCCGGAAGCGGCCGCCGTCATGCTTTTTTATCAAATCGGCGAGGCGTTCCAGGAGCGCGCCGCCGGCAATTCCCGCCGCTCTATCCGGGCTTTGTTGGCGTTGCGCCCGGCCTTTGCGCGGGTGTGGCGCGGGGGAGCGTGGCAAAAAGTGGCGCCGGAAGATGTAAAAGTGGGGGAATTAATAGCGGTTTATCCGGGCGAGCGCGTGCCGTTGGACGGCACCGTCACGGACGGCGCGGCCTTTGCCGATACGTCCGCCCTCACCGGGGAGTCCGTCCCCAAGCGTTTGGAAACGGGCGATACGGCTTTGGGCGGGTTTGTGTGTAAAGACGGTAAACTGACCCTGCAAGCGGTGCGGGTGTATGGGCAAAGTGCCGCCGCTAAAGTGTTGGAACTGGTGGAACACGCGGCGGGGAAAAAGGCCCGGGCAGAAAAATTTATTTCCCGCTTTGCGCGTTGGTATACGCCGTTAGTGGTGGCGGGGGCGGTGTTGGTGGCTGTCGTGCCGCCGCTTTTGGTGCCGGATGCCACTTTTAAGACGTGGGTTTCCCGCGCGTTGGTGTTTTTGGTGGTGTCTTGCCCGTGCGCGTTAGTGTTATCGGTTCCGTTGGGGTTTTTCGGCGGGATTGGCGGCGCGGCCAAAAACGGCATACTTATTAAAGGGGGGAATTATGTAGAGGCCCTGGCGCGGTTAAAAATTTTGGCGGCAGATAAAACCGGCACGCTGACCGAGGGGGTGTTTGAGGTGACGGCGGTGGCCCCGGTAGCCTGTACGGCGCCCGAGCTGTTGGAACTTTGTGCGTTGGCCGAAACCGCCTCTAATCACCCAATAGCGGCGGCTTTGCGCCAGGCGTATGGCAAGCCGGTTGAACCGTCCCGCGTGCGGAATGTGCGCGAAATTGCCGGGAAAGGGATAAGTGCACAAGTGGACGGCAAAACGGTACTGGTGGGTAAGGCGGCCTTGTTGCTAGAAAGCGATATTTCAATTCCGCCGCAAGCCGCCGGGAGCGTATTTTGCGCACAAAACGGCCAATATGTAGGGAGCGTGACGATTTCGGACAAAATAAAAGTGGATGCCGCCAAAGCCATTCAAGCCCTTAAAAAAGAGGGAATTGAAAAGGTAGTAATGCTTACCGGGGATAACGCCGCTGCGGCGGCCCGGGTGGCGCAGGCGTTGCGGGTGGACGGGTTCCGGGCGGATTTATTGCCTGCCCAAAAGGTGGCGGAGGTGGAGCGGCTCCAACAGCAAACGGCGGGCACGGTGGCTTTTGTGGGGGACGGCATAAATGATGCCCCGGTGTTGGCGCGGGCAGACGTGGGGATTGCCATGGGGGCGTTGGGCTCGGACGCGGCGGTAGAGGCGGCAGACGTGGTTTTAATGACTGACGAACCCTTAAAAATAGCGCAGGCGGTTGCTTTGGCCCGCTTTACGCTGAAAGTAGTGCGGCAGAATATTGTGTTTGCGTTGGCGGTAAAAGCGGCTATTTTGGCTTTGGGGGCCGGCGGCGCGGCTACGTTATGGGAAGCCGTATTTGCAGATGTGGGGGTATCCGTGGTGGCGGTGCTCAATGCTATCCGGCCGCTTAGGTATCAGCCTAAAGAAAGGTAGTTTATTAAACAGCAGATTGTTTAGTTGAGCAAGGAGGGGTTGGCGTTTGCGCGGGCCCCTCCTTGAGTTATTTTTTGATATGATAATTATAATAAGATACATCGGAGGATATATGAATAAAAAAATAAAAAATAAGCGTGCTTTTACGCTTGCGGAGTTGCTTGTTGTTGTGATTGTAATAGGGGTTCTTTCGGCCGTAGCTTTTCCTAAATTTAACCAAATCATAGAAAACCGAAAGGTGACGGA
>CAKUDJ010000072.1 GCA_934644855.1 uncultured Elusimicrobiales bacterium | reverse complement strand
GCAAAGACCCGGAATTTGTAGCCAACGTCAACCGGGTAAAAGAAGCCTATTACCAATACAAAAAAAATCCGCAAACGTGGTATCAGCAAAACCGCCGCGAAAACGGCAACCTGCTGACCGCGTATTTTTCCATGGAATACGGCATTGGCGAAGGCCTGCCGATTTACTCCGGCGGCCTGGGTATGCTGGCGGGGGACCATATTAAATCCGCCAGCGATATGGGTATGCCCATTATCGGTGTAGGTTTATTTTACAAACAAGGTTATGTGCGCCAAGTATTAAACCGCGAAGGTTGGCAAAACGAAGAATACCCGGATAACGATTGGGCCCACATGCCGGTTGAACGCGTGCAAGACCAAAACGGTAAAGATATTACCGTGGATATTGAATTGGGGCAAGAACACGTAAAAGCCTGCATCTGGCGCGTACCCGTGGGGCGCACCTCGCTCTACTTGTTGGATACCAACTTGCAGGAAAACACCCCTGCCCAACGCTTAATTACCGAAAAACTCTACGGCGGCGACCGCGAAAACCGCATCCGCCAAGAAGTGGTATTGGGTATCGGCGGTGTGAAAGCCCTGGCCGCGATGGGCATTAAACCCACCGTTTACCATATTAACGAAGGGCACAGCGCGTTTTTGCTTTTCCAACGCATTATTGAAATTATGCAAGAAAAACACCTGTCTTTTGCCCAAGCGCGCGAAATCGTCTGGGCCAGCTCGGTGTTTACCACGCACACCCCGGTTATTGCCGGCAACGAACATTTTGACCCCATGCTCGTGCGCAAATATATGGAATCTTACGCCGGCAAAATGGGCATTACCTGGGAAGAATTTTTGAATTTAGGCAAGGAATTACCCACCTCCTCCACTTACTGCATGACGGTAGTGGCCCTGCGCTTAACGGCGTTTGCCAACGGCGTAGCCAAACTGCACGGTAAAGTAAGCCGGGAAATGTGGCAAAACCTCTGGCCTACCTTGCCCGTGGGCGAAGTGCCGATAACCAGCATTACCAACGGGATTCACAGCGCGTCCTGGATTTCCCACGAGCTCAACGAACTGTACCGCAAATACCTGTTCAATAACGACCAAATGGGCGAAATTGACGCCTCGGACACCAAAGCCTGGGATAAATTGGACAACATCCCCAATGCCGAACTTTGGCGCGTACACACGATTCGCAAGGAAAAACTGATTGATATGGCCCGCGGCCGCCTGCGCCGCCAACTCACCCGCCAAGGGTTAGACGTTATGACCGTCAACAAAGCGGGAAAAGTGCTTAAAAAAGACGTTTTAACCATTGGTTTTGCGCGCCGCTTTGCCACTTACAAACGCGCCACCTTGCTGTTTAAGAATTTGGACCGCCTGGACAAAATCGTCAACAATCCGCAACGCCCGGTGCAGTTCATTTTTGCGGGTAAAGCCCACCCGGCCGATACCCAGGGCAAAGAATTTATCAAAACCATTGTAAATATCGCCCAGAACGACCCGCGCTTCAAAAACAAAATCGTATTTGTGGAAGACTACAATATGAACACCGCCCGCTATATGGTGCAAGGGGTAGATGTGTGGCTCAACAACCCGCGCCGCCCCATGGAAGCCAGCGGCACGAGCGGTATGAAGGCGGCCTTAAACGGGGCGCTGACCCTGTCTATTTTAGACGGTTGGTGGGATGAAGTGGGCCCGTGCGAATTTGGTTGGTCTATCGGCGGGGCGGAAAAATACGCTTCCGAGGCCGAACAAGACGCGGTGGAATCCGACGCGCTTTACAACTTAATTGAGCAAGACATTGCCCCCGCTTACTACGCCAAAGGGGAAGACGGCATTTCTCTGCCGTGGCTCTCTTTAATGAAAGAATCCGTCAAACATATTGCGCCGTTCTTTAACACCAACCGTATGGTTAAAGAATATTACGAGCGTTTTTATGTGCCGGCCAACAACGCCGGGGCCGTATTAGCGCAGGACGGCAAAGCCGCCCAAGTGGCCGATTGGCGTAAGAAAATTGCCGATAACTGGTACCGCGTAAACGTGGTGGATATTACCCCCAAACTGGAAACGCCTATTTTAATGGGCGATAAGGTGGCGTTTAAGGCCCGCGTTTTCTTGGGCAACCTGACCCCGGAAGACATCCAGGTGGAGCTGTATTTAGGCCAACGCGGCTCTTTGGGTGATATCGTTAAAGAAGACGCCGTGGATATGACCTGCACCGGCAAAGAAGGGGACGCCTACATTTACGAAGTGCAAGTTTCCCCCGTCAACAGCGGCCGCCAGGACTATGCCCTGCGCGTTTTGCCCGCCAATAAAGATATTCCCAACGTGCTTACGCCGCTCTTTATCCGCTGGGAAGACTAACTGAACCCTTATAAAAAAGGCCGGAACGATATGCAAATATCTTCCGGCCTTTTGTTTGGAGTATGCAAACTATGCTCAATATTGTACTTGTCAACCCGGAAATCCCCTTTAATACCGGCAATATCGGCCGCTCCTGCGTGGCCACCGGCACCATGCTGCACCTGGTGGGGAAACTGGGTTTCAAGATAGAATCTAAAGAAATCCGCCGCTCCGGCCTGGATTATTGGCCCAACCTCAACTACCGCCGCTATGCGGATTGGGAGGAATTTTTAGCCGTCAATCATCCGCAAGAAGAAAACTTATTCTTCCTTTCCACCAAAGGCACTAAAAGCTATTGGGATGCCCGCTTTGAAGATAACAGCTACCTGGTGTTTGGGGCGGAGTCCTGCGGGCTGCCGAAAGATTTTTACACCCGCTACAAAGACCGCCTGTATACTATCCCCATGACGGGCCCGGTGCGCTCGCTCAATTTATCGTCTTCGGCCGCCGTAGTTTTGTTTGAAGCGTTGCGCCAAAACCGTCAATAAGTTTTTAGTAGTCAGCACATAATAAAAACCCGCCTGCAAGAAACAGGCGGGCAATTTATATTGGCAAAATTACGGGTCAGCTCCCCCACCCAATCGCATCACACAGGCGGGCAGCTGTTGCGTTGTCGGCATCCGGCGTGCAGCCACGGTCCGTCACGCGGCCATTTCCCAACTTCACAAATAAGCTATACCCCTTGCCACTCTTCACGGTAATCGTTACAATATTATTGCGCACGCCCACCGTAGGGGCTTGGAAATAATTAATTTTTGTGCCGTCCATCCCTTTTTCCAAAAATTTATCCACCCCGGCATAAGAGCCCTCTTGCATCATATAATACCCGTTGGCCTGGTCCGCCGCTAAAGTTAAATTGGTAATCCCTTCTTGCGCGCGGGCTTTTTCCATGGCGGTTTTATACTTTGGTACACTCACCACCACCAGTAAAGAAACAATAATCATTACAACCAACAACTCAATTAATGTAAAACCTTTTTGCATACAAAGCCTCCCTAATGGGGGTTATAATAACCCCTTCTGTTATAGTATAATTCTTTTTGGCCCCGTTGCCACTTATTTTTTATAAAATAACCCTAATGAACGCAAAAAAATTATTCTGGCTCCTCTTTTTGCTCAACCTGTTTAATTATATAGACAGGCAGGTGTTGTTTTCCGTTTTCCCCTTATTGCAGTTGGATTTACACATCACAGATACCCAACTGGGCACCTTGGCCAGCGTATTTATGCTTGTATATATGTTGTATGCACCGTTGGTGGGCTACTTTGCGGACCGCACCCAACGCCAAAAATGGATTGGCGCCAGCGCGCTTATTTGGAGCGCCGCCACCATGGCTTGCGCTTGGACTAAAAATTATGCCGCACTACTGGCCGCCCGCGGGCTCATTGGCGTGGGCGAAGCCGGATTTACCACCATTGCCCAACCGTTTTTGGCGGAGAACTTCCCCAAAGAAAAACGCGCCACGCTGCTAGCTTATTTTGCATTAGCTTTACCTGCCGGCAGCGCGCTGGGGTATTTGGCCGGAGGGGTTATCGGGCAGCATTGGGGGTGGAGAACGGCATTTATGTTGGTGGGCGTACCGGGCCTGTTTTTGGGCTTATTGGCGCTGACAAAAATAAAAGATACGCTCCGTATGACCCAATCCCCGCGGGACAGAGCCCGCCGGGTGGACTATTTTATATTATTGCGCAACAAAGCCTTTATTTTTTTATGTTTGGCGCACGCCATGGGCACCTTTGCTTTGGGCGGGTTTTCCGCATGGCTGCCCACTTATTTCCACCGCATTTGGGGGTTTTCGGTTTCGCAAGCGGGATTGGTATTTGGCTCCATGGTGGTACTATGCGGGGCGTTGGGCACTTTTTTGGGCGGAAAGTTTGCGGACAGGCTCTTAAAAAAGACCCATTTAGCATATTTTATTACTATTTTTAGCAGTTTTTTACTGGCGTTTCCGTTTGCGGCGGGAGCCGTTTTCTGCCCGCGGCTGATTCCGGCGCTTTGCTTTTTGGCCGGAGCCATTGTGTGTATTTTCCTGCCTATGGGCCCCATTAGCGCGGCCTTGGTGGCGCTGACCCGCACGCGGGTGCGCTCCATGGCGTTTGCGGTAAATATTTTTATTATTCACGCGCTCGGGGATGCTATTTCCCCGGTACTTTTAGGTAAGGCGTCGGATATATGGGGCTTAAAAACGGCCATTCTGCTTGGTTCACTCGCGGTGATTCCGGCCTGCTTGTTCACGCTTTGCTCCGCCTGGTTTGCCCGCAAAAGCGGCCGTCTCAGTTATTATTTAACAAAATAAGAAAAAGGACGAAACGGCGTTTCGTCCTTTTTGCTTGCGTATTGCAGATTTTACTAAACCGCGGCAAACCCGGCTTCCAATGCTTTTTTATTCAGTTCCAGCATTTCCGGCTTGGCGCGTTTATACACTTTCTTCATGGCGTGCACAATGTTCTCCACGCTTACCGCACCCATCAGCTTGCAATAGGCCCCCAATGCCACCAATGTGGCAATACGGTCCATACCTATTTCTTCGGCAATTTGGTTGCAAGGCACGCAAACGGACTTAATATCCGTGCGGGTAGGGCGGGAATTAATCAGCGAGCTGTTAATAATCAGAAGCCCGCCCTTTTTTACCAGCGGCTCAAACTTGGGCAAAGACGGCTCGTTCATCACAATCACCGTATCAGGCATAGCCACAATGGGCGTGTAGACTTCCCCGTCCGAAATCACTACCGAACAGTTGGCCGTACCGCCGCGCATTTCCGGGCCGTAAGACGGCAACCAGCTGGAGTTCTTTTTGCACTCCACTCCGGCCTGGGCCAACAAAATCCCGGCTGAAACAACCCCTTGCCCGCCGAAACCGGCAATTCTAATACCTTGGTACATTAGTTCGCCCCCTCATCCTTAAAAACGCCTAACGGATATTGCGGCATCATTTTGGTACGCACAAATTCCAATGCCTGCGGCACGCTGGCGTGCCAATTGGTCGGGC
>CAKUDJ010000071.1 GCA_934644855.1 uncultured Elusimicrobiales bacterium | reverse complement strand
CCAGTTTGGATTCCGGCCACGAATACGCCGTACTCACCGGAATCCCGGAAGGAACTTGGCGCCGCGCCTATCAGGGCATTGAGCCTGCCAAAGCCACTACCAAAGTGGTGGTGGAAACTTACGGCACGCTGTCCGCGTACAGCGTGGTGGATAAACTGGTGGCCGAAAAGGGCGGTAATGTGCAGGCCGTGCGCGAGGGGCAATCCAAGGCGATTATTGCCGGGATGTCCAACTCCATGGCGGCCAACTTGATTTACGGCAACGCCGGGGAACACCCGGAACGTTTCACCGGGCTTGCCGCACGGTACAGCGAGCTTTCCGGCGCGGAAAGTGCCCGCAACGTGATTGACGGCGGCAGCGAAACGGAAGGGAAAAATTCGTCCATCTATTTAGTGGTATGGGATACGGATAAGATTTTTACCTTCTTCCCCAAAGGCAGCCGCGCGGGCATACAGCGCGTGGACCACGGGTTAGTCAACCATATTGACGCCGACGGCAACGAATACCCCGCCTACAAAGAGTATTTTGAATGGAAACTGGGCCTGGCCGTGCAAGATTGGCGCTATGCGGGCCGATTGTGCAATATTGATGTGACAAATCCCGCCGCCGACCTGATTGATAAAATGTGCGAACTGGAAGAACGCATACAAAGTTTGGCGCTGGGCAAGCCGGTTTGGTATATGAACCGCACCGTAAAAGCCGCATTGAGAAAACTAACCGGCAACCGCACGAACGTACAGTACACGCCGGACCAAATTACGTCCCGCCCGCTCATGACGTTTAACGAAATCCCCGTGCATGTATGCGATGCCATTACGGATAACGAAAGTTTGGTGAAATAGGAGGTTTTATGTTGTTAGATAACCATGCAGTATTTTCAGAAAAACAGCCCCTTACGGCCAGTGCCGCTTCCACCCATACGGTGGACCAGGGCGCGGCCGGGGATGCCCGCACCGGGTTATATGCCGTGGTGCGCGTAGCCGAAACCTTTGCCGGGGCCACCCAATTAACCGCCACGTTGCAAACGTGCGACCGGGCCGATTTTTCTGGCGGGGTAAAAACCTTGGCGGAAGTAAGCGCTCCGGCGGCGGAGTTGGAGAAAAACGCCGTACTGATGAAGTTGGCTATGCCTGCCGGCACCTTGCGCTACTTGCGTATGAACTATACCGTAGCGGGCACGGCTACGGCCGGGCAAGTATCCGCCTTTTTGACGGATATGGTGGACCTGTAAAAAAGGCCCGCGCCGCTTTTGGGGGCGGCGCGGGTCTAAAAGCAACCAGTAGAAAAAAACAGTTGTTTTTATAAAGTTGGCGGAGCGTAAAAGCGTTTGGGTATATATAGATGAGATAAACCGCATAAAAACGCCAAATTGGGCCATTTTTGCTAAAAACGGGGGTATTTTAATGGAAAATAGCTCATTTTAAGTTTAACATCAGCCTAAAACAGGTAAAAACGGGTGGCAAGTCTTGCTAAAAGCAAAAAATAATTTTGGCGGTGGCGTACAGGAACGTAAGATAGCGTGGTCGGGGGGAAACAATCTGTCCTCTTTTTATTAAAAAAAAATTATAGAAGAGGGGTTGTGTTTGTATTTTATAGTATTTGTAAATATTAATGCTATTTTGAAAATACTTAAATAATAAGCATTTATAAAATTAGATATAAAAGTGCGTTTTGCAAATTTTTCTTTCTTGCGGGAAAGTGTGTACTATTAAAATGTATATCAAAAATAAAAATACTTAAATAATAATATAAATTAAAATTGTATGTAAAATTAAAAATAATAAAATCAATTTATTTTGCAAAACTAGCATTGATTTTGCGTTTTTATAAATTTATTTTGTGTTGTAAATAATGTATTAAAAATAAAAACCATTAAAATTTAATATAAATTAAAATAGGAGGAAAATTATGGTTTCAAAAATTGATATTTGTAATTTGGCCTTGGCACATTTGGGGCAGGAGCCTGTCAGCTCTTTAACGCAGGAAGACGAACGCGCCCGCCGCTTAAATTTGTTTTATGAGCCGGTCAAAGCGGAAGTGCTGCGCACCCATAATTGGGCGTTTGCCACCGTTCAAGAGCCGCTTATTCGCTTGGAAGACCCGTCCGCCGCGCCTTATCCCTATTTGTACCAATACCCGGTGGATGCGCTTTTTGTGCGTCAAATTACGGACCCCGCGTATCCGGGCAAAAAATATCCGTTTCGGGAAGTCTTCCGCCGCCGCTTAAACCAACGTGCGGTGGAAACCCCGGCCCCGCAGGCGGTGGCGGAATATACCCGCCATGTAAAGGACGAAACCCAACTGGACCCCGCCTTTGTAAAAGCGTTTGCGTTGGCGTTAGCCTCGGATTTGGCCTTGGCTTTGACGGGAGATAACGCCTTGGCCAAACTGTTGCTCAACCGCTATGCGGCCAGTTTGGACGAAGCCCGCCGCAGTAATATGTGCGAGGAGCTATCCTTGCCCGGCTGCCGGGAAGAAAGCGCGTTTTTGGAGGTGCGTTAATGGTATATCATCATTTGCAACCGTCGTTTTCCGGCGGGGAAGTAAGCCCCCACACGGCGGCGCGCGCGGAAGCGGGCAGTTTTTCGCGCTGGCTGAAAACGGCCCAAAATTTTATTTTACACGCGCAGGGGGGCGCGTCTAACCGGCCCGGCACTTGGCTGGTGGCTCAGGCAAAATATGCTGGTAAAGACATTCGGCTCATTCCGTTTATTTGCGGGGATGAAGAAGCCTATGTATTGGAACTGGGGGATAAATATGTGCGTTTGCACACGTCCGCCGGGCCGGTATTGGGTGACAACGCCCAACCTACCGAGTGGGCCACCCCTTATCCGGCGCACGAGGTGGCGCGCGTCAATTATGTGCAGTACAACCAAGTGTTGTATTTGGTACATCCGGCGTATGCGCCGCAACGCTTTGTGCGGGCGGAAGACGGCACGTTTACCTGGGAAGAATTTACGCCCCAGTACGGCCCGTTCCGCACCGTCAATACGGATGCTTCCCGCTGTATGCGCCTGACGCAAGAGGGGGGAGAAATTACCGTAGCGGGGGTAAAAGCCGGGGTCACGTTTCAGCCGCTTGTGTACCCGCAATATGCGCTCATGGCGGATTTTAACGGCCAATGGTTTTATTTGGACGAAAACTTCGGCTGTAATATCGCGGCTATGGTTAATAAATTCAACCAAACTTTCGGCGCGCAGGGGTTCGCGGCGGAATATAAAAACGGCGTAGTGACGGTGACTTCCCCCGCGGCCACCGGGGGGGATGCCAACGGGATGGAATTAAAACTCCGCTACCATGCGGACCCGGTGGAAGGGCCCCGCGAAGTGGCCGTTTATACCCTTTCCGGCGGTACTAATGCCGGCACGGTGCCGGATTCGGGCAGTAAAAAACAAATTTTGGAAAGTGATTTTGATTTTTTCCGCCCTGCCCAGGCGGGCGGGCTTATCAGCCTGACGCACGAAATGGAAGGCCAGTATGTGGCGGGCTCCGTGGGGTATGACGGCGTTTCCCAACCGCTTAAAAGCGGCGGGGATTGGCGCTTAAAAACCGCCGGAAACTGGACGGGAACCGCCGTACTGGAAAAATCCGGCGACGGCGGCACCACCTGGCAAGTATTAAAGCGTTTCGCGCGCGAAAGCGGGGCGGCAAACCTCAGCGATTACGGCACGTTGGAAGAAACGTCCCAAATGTATTTAATCCGCTTGCGCGGGGAAAAAGTGACGGGCGAAATGGGGTATGAACTTTGGAGTGATGCGTTTGTGCAGGAAGGGATTGTGCGCTTGAAAAATTATTTGGGGCCGCGCAAAATGGAAGTGGAAATCGTGCAAGCGGCGGCCTCGGGCGACTGGAGTTTGCGTTGGGCGCCCGGCAGTTTCAGCCCGGCGGCGGGGTTCCCGGCGTGCGTGTTCTTCTACCAAGACCGCTTGGGCCTGGCCTGCACCGCCACGGAGCCGCAAGCGTTGTGGTTTTCCAAAATCGGGCAATACCAAGATTTCGGCCACCAACGCACGTTGCAAGCGTCGGATTCGTTCGGCCTGAATTTAAGTGCCAAAAGTTTACAATCTATCCGCTCCGTGGTGGCTTCCGGCGGCAAACTGTTTGTGTTTACGTCCGGCGGGGAATGGACGGTGGAGGCGGACGGCGCATTTACCGCCTATACCGTGCGGGCCCGCCAACAGGGCGAGCGGGGCGCAAGCCGGGTACCGGCATTGGCGGCGGGCGGGCGCGTGCTGTTTGTGCAGGCGCGCGGCGGCGTACTGCGAGATTTGGTGTACGATTATACCTGCGCCGCCTATTTGGGGGCCGATTTGACCCTTTTGGCCCGGCATTTGTTTTTCAACCGGGAAATCCGCGAACTGGCCTTGCAACAGGAGCCCGATGAACTGCTCTGGTGTGTGATGAGTGACGGCGGCCTTTTAACGCTTACTTATCAGCCGCAGCAGGATTTATGCGCCTGGGCGCGCCACACTACGCCGGGCACGGTGTGCGGCGTGTGTACGGTGCCTGCCCCGGGCTATGATGAACTGTGGCTTTGTGTGCGCCGCGCCAACGGAATGTGCATAGAGCGCATGAATAAGCGCCTGGCCAGTAAGGCGCCGTCCCACCAGTTGTTTTTGGATAGCGCCCTGGCGTTTAACTTTGCGGAGCCCGCCGCGCAAATTACCGGGCTTACGCATTTGGAAGGGCAAACGGTGTATGCGTTGGCGGACGGAAACCCGGCCGGGCCGTTTACGGTGCGGAACGGGACCATTACTTTGCCGGCTCCCGCGGGGCGGGTACTGGTGGGGCTTGCGTACGAGGCCGTACTGGGGAGCCTGCCCATTCAGCCGCCCTTGGCGGACGGCACCCCGCGCGACAGAAAGCACCGTTTGAACGGAATTAGCGTAAGCGTACTGGATAGCCGCGGCGGATGTGTGGGGGTGGAAGGCGGTATGTTGGATGAGTTGGTTTATGCCCCGCAAACGGCGTACAATCAGGCGCCCGGATTGCAAACGTGCGTGTGCCATAAAGTATTGGCCGGGGTGCATAACCTGCGCCCGGCGGTGGTGTTCAAGCAGGCGGAGCCGCTGCCGGTGACGGTGCTGGATTTAACGGTGGAAGTAGTATAAATAAAAACGGGCCTTTGCGTTTGGCAAAGGCCCGGGTAAAAACTTTTTAACGTGCGGAAGAAAGGCTTTGGCCTATTTCCAAGGGCAAGACATAGGGGATTCCCACCGGGGCCGGGGGAACACCAGGCAGGCGGAAACTGCGTACTTCCTGCTGTAATTGTTGTTCGTACCATTCCGGGCCGAACGCCATGCCGACCACCAAAAAGTTGCGGCCCTGTTGGCTGGCAACCGTTATATAAACCGGGGCGCTTTTGCCCGTATTGCTGGTGCCTACACCCGTTAAATAG
>CAKUDJ010000070.1 GCA_934644855.1 uncultured Elusimicrobiales bacterium | reverse complement strand
CCCCAGCCTAAACCCGCCGCCAAAGAGCTTAAACCGGCGGTTATTCACCCGGGGGTGGAATCCGTTGCGCGTAAAAAAATGCGGATTATGGTGGACCCCGGACACGGCGGGAAAGACCCCGGCGCGGTGCGCAGTAAACAACGGGAAAAAGATTGGAATTTGTCCGTGGCCAAAGAACTGTATGCGCTGCTTAAAAAGGGCGGGTTTGAGGCCCGTATGACGCGCGACAAAGATGTGTTTTTACCTTTGTCGGACCGCTCCAAATTGGCCAATAATTTCAAGGCGGATTTGTTTGTGTCCGTGCATACAAACGCAACCAAAAATTCCAGAGCAAACGGGTTTCAGGTTTATTTCCGCTCCGAAAAAGCCACCGACAAAGAAGCCGCCGAAGTGGCCGCCTTGGAAAACGAAGCCATGCAATATGAAGAAGTCCACTACAATTTTGTGGATGCTTTACTGCAATCGCTCGCCAAAAACGAATATATTAATGAAAGCTCCAAACTGGCGGGATATGTGCGTAATGCGGTTTTCAAGCAGCCCGGCATTGGTATCGCGGTTAACCGCAACAGCAGCGTGCGGCAAGCCAATTTTTATGTGCTAAAAGGGGTAAACAGCCCGGCTATTCTGGTGGAAATGGGCTACATCAGCAGCCCCAAAGACCGTGGGAGGCTTTCCCAAGCGGCGGTGCGCAAAAAAATGGCGCAAGGCATTTATAACGGCATACACGAATACGCCAAAAAAGAAGGTTGGCTGAAATAAAATTTACAACCGCCCCTATAAAAAACGCCCCGGCCGCTCCGCCGGGGCGTTGTGCTTGTCAGGGAATTACTTGTCCGCCGGAAACTGCCGGGCATAAAGTGCAAGAAGGCCTAGATTCGGGCGCATTTTTAAGAGGCCCGGGGCCCGGCATAAATTGATAAAATAATTTTATGAAAATGTATTTGGTTTTATTTTGGATTTTTGCCAAAATCGGCGCGTTTACTTTGGGCGGCGGCTATGCCATGCTCCCCCTTATTGAGCGCGAAATTGTGGATAATAAAAAATGGATAGACCGCCCGGAATTTTTAGATTTGGTGGCCATTGCCCAATCTGCCCCCGGTATTTTGGCGGTAAATATGGCTATTTTTGTGGGGTATAAAATAAAAGGCACCTGGGGGAGCGTAGCGGCTACATTGGGTGCGGTGTTGCCGTCTTTTGTCATCATTTTGCTGATAGCCCTTTGCTTTAGGGGATATAAAGATAACCCGGTAGTAGCGCGTATTTTTAAGGGAATTCGCCCCGCCGTGGTGGCGCTGATTGCCGTGCCGGTGGTAAATATCGGCCGCACGGTGTGCAAACGCCCGGCGGCGTGGTTGGTGCCGGCCGCGGTGGCCCTGGGAGTATGGAAAGCGGGGCTTTCCCCGGCGGGGATTATTGTGCTGGCCGGACTTGCCGGTTGGTTGTGGGGGCGTAAAAAATGATTTTTTGGAAACTTTTTTTCACTTTTTTTAAGATAGGTTTGTTTAACTTCGGCGGCGGGTACGCCATGATTTCATTTATCCAACACGAGGTTGTGTATAAACAGGCTTGGCTGAATACGGCGGAATTTACCGATATTGTGGCCGTCAGCCAAATGACCCCCGGCCCCATTGGCATTAACCTGGCTACCTATACAGGCTACACCGCCGGGCACGATTGGTGTTTAACTGCGCTGGGGCCGCATGGGGCCGCGTGGGGAGGCGTGTTGGGCAGCTGCGTGGCTACGTTTGCGGTGTGTTTGCCCTCGTTTATTTTAATGTTATTGGTAAGCAAGTATTTCTTAAAATATAAAGAATCATCCGGCGTGAAGGCGGTTTTCGGCGCTTTGCGCCCGGCGGTGGTGGGGCTAATAGCTGCCGCGGCGTTGGTGCTTTGCAACGCGGAAAATTTTATAGATTATAAAAGTTTTTTGTTTTTTGCCGGGGCTTTTTGCGCCACTTATTTTTTTAAGTTGGGGCCTGTCAAAATGATTATTTTAAGCGGATTGGTGGGGTTTTTAGTCTATTAAAAATAAATTTTTACCGTCGGAAAGTTAGGTTCTCCTAAAAAATGCTTGTTAGTCTTGCCTAACTTTTGTATAATAACTATATCAAAGTTATATTTAGGAGAAACCGAAATGAATACAAAGTTGTTGTCTGCTGTCCTTTTATTAGCTGCTGTTCCGGCGTTTGCCAACACGGCTGAACACGTGGATAAAGTGCTGCACAGTAAAGATTTGGCCGCCCGCCGCGCCCAACAGGCGCAAGCCAAACAAACGCCCGAAGTTTCTTTATCCTTTTACTGGGAACAAAAAAGCCCGTATCACAAAACGCATTACCGCATCGGGAATGTAAGAAAACGCACCCGCTGGCAAACAAGGGTGGATTACACCTCCTGCTCCGGCGTGGTGGTCAACGGCCGCGTGCTTACCGTGGCGGGTTGCGCCAAAAACGGGGCTTATACCTTAAAAACCATGAAAGTACGCCTGTATAACGGGCAAAAAATTACCGTATCCGGGGAAAACCTGCAAATACACGGAGAGTTTGCCTCGGCCGTATTGCCTGCCGCGTTGATTCAGCACGTTCCGGCGGTAGCCGCGGGCATAGCGCCCAAAGGGGCTAGTTTGGAAAGTGCGTATGGGGAGAACATTTATAGTGCGGCGGTAAGTTTCTTTTTAAGCCATGGGGTTTTGTCCCCCCGCGCCAACCGCAGCCCGTTTGGTATTAAAAAGACCATGAAACGCGGCACGCCTTTCTTTTATAAAGGCAAAGTGGTGGCCTTGTGCAGTTATGTGCCCAAACGCTTGCCGGTAGGGTGGATGTCTTCGCCGGAAGATGCGTTGGCGGTCCTGCGTATGGATAACGGCGCGGCCGTATTGAAAAAATAAATTTGTCCGGCCGGGCCATACGGCCGGATTAAGGGTGCGCATAAAACAGTCTCCTCGCACCTGCTGAAACTATTCACGCCGCACCGGGCAGGGTGCGGCGTGAGTTTTTGTGTCTGCGGTAAACCGTTTTCAAACGGTATAAAAGCTATTTTTCGGCCGGAGTTTTGGTGTCGGGTGCGGCGGAGTCCGCCGGAGTTTCTGCCGGGGCGTTTTCTTGTTCCGGCGCATGATAAGCAAGCTCCACCTCGGCAAAAATAGAGCCTTTGTTTTCGTTGAGCCACTTGCGGTGCAAGTTGTAATCGGGGCTGTATTGGGCCACTAATTGCCAGTATTCCTGCCCGTGGTTCATGTGTACCAGGTGGGCAAGCTCATGCACCATTAAATAATCCTGCACGGCCAACGGCATTTTGATAATGCGGTAAGAATAATTGATATTCTTTTTGCCGGAGCAGCTGGCCCACAAGGTGCGTTGGTCTTTAATAACAATGTTGTTGTATTCCACGCCCATTTTGTCGGCCCATTGGCGGGTTTTGGCACATAAGGTTTCCCCGGCTTTGTCTTTCAGCCATTGCGTGACCAAGTCCGCCGGGGAGTCTTGCTTGCTGCATAAATAAATATGAAAAATATTCCCGTCAAACGCTACCCCGGGTTCCTGGTCCGGGGTCAGGTACATACGCGCTTCGTACAGGTTGCCGTTATACAGCACCCGGTTTTGTTCGGCCGGTTGGGCACAATCCTGCGCGGCGTTTTTGCCGGAAAACACTTCGGGCAGCTCTTTTTTGAGCCGCTCTAAAAAAAGTTTTACGTCACTGATGACGCTTTGCGTATCTGCCATAATTATATTATAGCAATTCACACCCGCACTTACGGCAAGGGGAATATGTAAAACTAATCTTTTTTATTTTATACTTTTTTTTGCCCATTATTTTATACAATACTTTTATACTTTTGGAGGAACACCGTGACGAATCATTTGAAAACAACTCCGCTCTGCCAAGCCTGTCAGGCTGCCGGCGGGCGTATGGTGGATTTCCACGGCTGGCTGCTGCCGGTTCAGTTTGAAAGCATTATTGCCGAACACAAAGCCGTGCGCGAGGGCGCCGGAATGTTTGACGTTTCCCACATGGGCCAAGTGTTGGTGGAAGGGAAAGACGCGTGGGCTTTTTTGCAATATGTAAACTGCAATAACATCAAAAACACGCCCGGCGCGGGGACGTATTCCCACATGTTAACCGAGCGCGGAACGATTATTGACGATTTAATTGCTTTTTGTTTAACGCCGGAAAATTTTTTGGTGGTGGTCAACGCCGCCTGCCGGGAAGAAGACGTGGCCTGGCTCCAAAAACACGCGCCCCGCTTTAACGTGCGCGTGACGGACGTAAGTGACCAATACGGTATGATTGCCGTGCAGGGCCCGCACGCGGTGGAAAAACTTTCGCGCGTGTTGGGGGACGTAAACGGCGTGGCGCGGTTCCACATCACCCCGGTTGTGTTTGAGGGCGCGCACGGGTATTTAACCCGCACCGGGTACACCGGCGAGGACGGCGCGGAAGTAATGCTCCCGCCGGAAGCGACCGTAAAATTATGGGATGCCCTCTTAAAAGAAGGCGTCAAACCGTGCGGTTTGGGCGCGCGTGACGTCCTGCGTTTGGAAGCCGGCTACCTGCTCAACGGGCAAGATGCTGACCAATCCCGCACGCCGTACGAAGCCAACTGCGGTTGGGTGGTAAAATTAGCTAAGGAAGATTTTATCGGCAAGCCGGTGTTGGCGGAGCAAAAGGCCAACGGGGTGCAACAAAAACTGACCGCCTTTCGTCTTTCCGGCGCCGGAGTGCCGCGCACCGGGTGCAAAGTATTTGTAAACGCGCAGGAAGCGGGCACCATTACCAGCGGCACCTTTTCCCCGCTGTTTAAGGGGATTGCCGTGGGATATGCCCAAGCGGGCCTGGCAGAGGGAACCGCCGTTGAAATTGAAATCCACGGCCGCCGTTTTCCGGCCCAAGTTGTAAAAACACCATTTTATAAAAACAGAGTTTAATTAGGAGGAGATTTATTTATGTATACCGCAGAAAACAGCCGTTATGCCAAAAGCCACGAATGGGCTTATAAAGACGGAGAAATTGCCGTGGTGGGCATTAGCAACCACGCGCAGGAAGAAATCAGCGATATTGTATTTGTGGACTTGCCGAAAGTAGGCCAAAAAGTGGCCGCCGGGCAAAATTGCTGTGTGATTGAATCGGTTAAATCCGCGTCCGAAATTTACGCGCCCGTCAGCGGGGAAATTGTGGAAGTAAACGAAGCGTTGAAAGACGACCCCGCTTTGGTCAACCGGGAAGCGCACGGCAACGGTTGGCTGTTCAAAATTAAAATGTCCGCCCCGGCCGAATATGACGCCCTGCTGGACTTTGCCGCTTACCAAGGCACCCTGCAAAAATAACCTTTTTGCGCCATTTGGAAATATAAATCCCCGCTTTGGCGGGGTATTTTATAAATAAAGAGGTTTTATGTTTATTCCCCATACTGCTCAAGAACAAAAAGAAATGCTGGCGCGTATTGGCGTTTCGTCCGTGCGTGAATTGTTGGAAATCCCGGCGGGGC
>CAKUDJ010000069.1 GCA_934644855.1 uncultured Elusimicrobiales bacterium | reverse complement strand
TGGGGTGAGGCCCTTACCTTGGCCAATACCGCGCCTGTTTTTTCCAATACCCGCATGGTTATTTTAACGGGGATAGAAAAAATACGCAAAGAGCCCAAAGAGGCCTTGCTGCGCTACTTAAACAATCCGCTCCCCACCACTACGTTGGTACTGACGCATAACGATTCTAAAAAATTAAAGACGGAAAAAAACCTGGCCGGATTAGCGGCAGATGCCGGTTGTGTGGCCGATTTTGCAGAGCTCAAAAGAGAAGAATTAAACCTGTGGGCCCGCAATAAAATGCAGGAAAAAGGGCTTCAGCCGGATTTTGATGCGTTGGATATTTTGTGTGAGGCGGTGGGTGGAGAATTGGCCGCCATGGAGCAGGAAATAGAAAAGCTCTACCTCTACACGCTAGACCGCGCGGATAAAAAAATCACGAAGCAAGATGTGTTGGCGTGCATTGGTTTTTCCAAAGAAGAAAACCCCTTTGAGCTTTCCAACGCTATTACCGCGTGTGACCGCCGCCGCGCCATTATGCTGGTGGATAAACTGGTAGACGACGGCGAAGAACCCGTGGGCATTTTAAGCAAAATGACGTTCCCTATCTTAAAAATGGCGCGGGTAAAACGCCTGGCAGAAGCGGGCCTGCCGCAAAGCGAAATCCTGCGTGCGGCGGGGCTGATGTTTTGGGAAAGCCGCCTGGTCAACCAGGCACGCGCTATGCCCGCGCAAGCCGCTTTTAAGCGCACCCTGGATAAAATTATAGAAGCGGACTCCGCCTTCAAAACCTCTACCGCCGCGGACCCTAAAATTATGCTAAAGGGAATTTTGCTTACTTTATTTAACAAATAATTTCCCCATAACGCACAAAAGCCGGAGCTTTAGGCTCCGGCTTTTTGATGGTTCACTGTTTTTCCTTGACGGAGGAAACCTTTGCCCCCCGAACTAAAAACGGTAGTCCAACCGCAAAGACATGGAAATATAGTTAATAGACGGGTACACGCGGTAAACTTCGTTATGGGCGGTGGTAAGCGTACGGTGGAATTTATTGTAGTTGTAGCGCGCTTCAAACGCAACTCCCCACGCCTCGCTTAACAGGTGTTCCACCCCTACCCCGGCATGGGCGGCGAAACCCGTGTACTTAAAATGCTCCGCCGGGCTTAAATCCGCACGGCTGCTTATCCGCGCCACGCCCACCGCCAAAGGGAAATACACTTTATAACGGCTTTGCGGATTGGCATACACACGCGCCAAAAATAAACCGTTCTTAATAAAGGTATCAATATCTTTTTCCACGCCGCTGGCTACCTCATGGTCAAAAAATTCTTCCCCTACCGAAGCCCCCAACGCCAACCACGGGTTTACAAAGTACACGGCTTGCAAATCCCCGCCGATACTTGGGGAGCCTGGTTTGGCGTCATGCGCTACCCCCGTGGTGCGGTTTTCTATATTAAACTCGCCCCAATCCGTCCCCAAACCTGGGGTGGAACTTTTGACCCCCAAACCGAGGGCCACTTCCCCCGCCTGATGGGTAAAAACAGGCTTTTCAGCCGCGTATGCCGCCAACGGGGATAAGCATAATAACAATACCATTAATTTTATTTTCATAATTAAAAGAATTTTATAGATTTACCTACCGGTAAGTATATTATACTTTATACGGGTGAGCTCTACAAGTTTTTATATGCCGCGCCCACGGCAGGGCGGCAGGGCGTAGCGTTAATATATAAAAAAAACACTCCCTTTCCGGGAGTGTTTTTGGGTTGCAAAAAACTTATTTGGCGGCCGCGGCTTTGTTGGCGGCTTTAGCCAAGCGGGATTTTTTGCGGGCGGCCGTTTTCCAATGAATTACATTCTTTTTGGCAGCCTTGTCAATGCAAGATTCCGCTTTTTTCAAATCTTCTTTCAGCGTAGCGGCAGCCGTAGAAACAGAAGCTTTTACGGTTTTGGTGGCCACGCGGACCTTTTTAATCAGCCCTTTATTCTGGGAAGTTCTCTTCTCAGCTTGGCGCTGGGCTTTCAAAGCGCTGGTATGTCTACCGGTTTTCAATTTAGCCATTTAGCATTTCCTCTATACAAAAATCTGTTATATATATTGTATTTAATTATAGCCTGCCGGGTCAACTTTTTTTTAGATGTCCCGGCTTACGCAGAAAACGATACAATATCTTCAGCTTTATTTATTTTAGCAAAAAAATGCGTTTTATGGCTATTCCTTCCTGACATTTCCCCCCGCAGACAGCGTTTATTTTGGGGAAATGTTAAAATATAAATAATGGATTACAGAATTGAACTTTTGCCCAACCAACCCGGCGTTTATATTATGCGCGCCAAAGAAGGCACCATCATTTACATAGGTAAGGCCAAAAACTTGTCGGACCGGGTCAAGCAATATTTCCAGGAATCCAACCTCTATTCGCGCGGTTGGAAGCTGCCCTGCTTGCTGCCGTTAATTGCCAAGATAGACTATATTACCACCGCCAGCGAGCGTGACGCCCTGGTACTGGAAGAAAAGCTCATCAAGCGCTACCAACCGTTTTTCAATTCCCTGGGCAAAGACGGCAAAAGCTACCCGTATTTGAAACTAACCATGAGCGAAGACTTCCCCCGCGTACTGCTTACCCGGCGGCACGTCCCGGGTAAAGATTTATACTTTGGGCCGTACCCCAAATTCAGCATTGTTAAAAGTTTACTGCGCTTTTTATGGAAAAGCAAATACGCCCCTTTACGCCCGTGCAAGTGGAGTTTTTCGCGCGAAAAGCCGCTGGACGGGCGTAAAATTAACACTTGCATTTATTACCACACGGGCCAATGCCCGGCCCCGTGCGCGGGGAAAATTTCCTACGAGCACTACCGCCAACTGGCCGAACGCCTGGCCTTATTTTTAGAAGGGGATTTTGAAAACATCACCCGCAGTATTACGGCCCTCATGCGCCGCCATGCCCAAAATTTGGAGTACGAACAAGCGGCCGTCTACCGCAATTTTTTAAGCGCCTTAACCCACATGAAAGAGCGCGTGTTGGTGGGCAAATTTAACGAAGAACAAATTGTCACCGCCATGGATAATACGGATAAACTAAAACGCTTGGCGCAGGTAATCGGTATGCACAAAATACCCGCCCACATAGAAGCGTTTGATAACTCCCATTTATTCGGGCGCGAAGCGGTAGGCTGCATGGTGTGCTTTATCAACGGAGAAAAAAACCACGAACATTACCGCCGCTTCAAAATACGTTCCAAACTGCCGGAGCGCGGCGGGAGTGATTTTACCATGATGGAAGAAAATGTATTCCGCCGCCTGCGCCAAATCAAGCGGGACCCGTCCCAAACGCCGGACCTTATTTTGTTAGACGGAGGCAAGAGCCAAATTCACGCCGCCATGAACGCTTTTGAGCGCGCGGGACTGTATATCCCGTTTATTGCGTTGGCCGAAACCAACGAGGGCATTTATCTGCCCGGCGCGGCGCAAAGCATCAAATTGCCGCTGGGTGACCCGGCCTTAAACCTTTTAATGGAAATACGCGACGAAGTACACCGCTTTGCCATTACTTACCACCGCAAACTGCGCGATAAACAAACCCTTTCCACCGGACCCAAGAGCGCCTAGGCCCTTTGGCCCTTGCCAAACAAAGCAGCGGCTTTTATAATAAAAGTATGAAGAACATACTAACTTTATTTATCATTAGCCTGCTTTGTACTTTGTTCCCCGCGCCCTCCAACGCGCAAGGTATGTTGGGTGCCGTTAAAAAAGCGATTGCCGCCGCCAAGCAAAAACTGCCCTCCCGGTCCAGCAATCAAGCAAAACGGGCCGCCGCCGCAGAGAAAAAAGCCGCCCAAAAAGCGGTTAAAACCGTGCAACGCCAGCAAATTGCAGAGGCCGTGGCCCAAGCCAACCGTGCATGGAAAGCACGCAATTTTCAAGTCATCCGGGATAAAAATGCGTTAGGCAACTGGGCTTTGGCGCAAGGTTTGCGTAAAACTTCCCCCTTATACCAAGCCGCAGTTAAAGATGTAGCGTTCGTACGGGCACACGCAAGCGCGGCCGTCCCTTATGTAAAGCGGGACGTCGTGCACGTTAATTCCGTACCGTATTTCCGCCTGGCATATAAAGCCAACCGCATTTTTATAGCTACCGATATAAACGACGGTTCCCGGTGGCAATTAAGTAAACTGGTGCAAGCCGTGCGCCAAGGGAACCCGGGCAAAAAATTAGTAGTTGCCAGCCCGTATTTCCCGGAAAGCAAACAGTTGTTTACTGCCGGCTCTTATGCACGTTTTCAGCAGGAAAACGGCGCAGATATTTTAGTACAAACGATTTTAGAGCAAGGGGAAGCTATTTTAATCCCGCTGAAACAACAGCCGGGCGGGTCCGTACAAAATAATTTGCGTGCATGGACCGAAATTTTGCAACCCCATTACGAGGCCGCCTCTTTCGGCCGGACCGATGAAGTGTTGATTGTCATTGCTCCCGCTAAATTTATAGAAGGCAGCGCAGGGTCCTTGCGTAAAGCATATATGGCCCCGCCCTTTCTCAATAAGGATATTTCCCTTACCTTTTCTATCCGCACCAATAATAAATCCAATTTAACCGACTACAAATGGGGTATGGTTATGGCCCGGACGAGGTATCACTTAAAAGCACCCTACCAAAGCGGGTGGACGCAAAATGCTTTTGTGGAAGAAGTACCGGCACAAATAGCGGACGCGGTAGGAACCAATTACATTATCCGCGTGTGTCCGTAAAAAACAAAAATTCTCTAACCGCCCTTTGCAAGAGGGCGGTTTTTTAATTCCCGGTCATACAAAAAACGGAGCGCTGTAAAACGCGCTCCGTTTGGGTAAATAAAACAATTTTTATTTGAAGTTTCCCGTACCCAGTTTTTGTTGTAAGTACGTTTTCAAGCCGGACGGGTCGCCCGAGTGGCCAATCGCTTCCTGATAGCTGATTTTCTTTTGGATATACAAATCCCCCAAGGCCTGGTTCATGGTAATCATACCCATACCGGCATTGGTTTGCATGGTAGAAAGGATTTGCTCGGCTTTTCCGTCGCGAATCAAGCTGCGCACGGCAGAGTTGGCCAATAACACCTCGCACGCCATGGCGCGGCGGCCGTCCAACGTAGGAATAAGCTGTTGGGACAAAATAGCTTCCAACACAAAGGATAGCTGGGTGCGTACCTGCGGTTGTTGGTTAGCGGGGAACACGTCAATAATACGGTTGACGGACTGCACGGCGTCGTTGGTGTGCAGGGTGGCAAATACCAAGTGCCCGGTTTCGGCCAGGGTCAAGCACGCTTCAATGGTTTCAATATCGCGCAACTCGCCTACCAGAATTACATCCGGGTCCTGACGCAAAAAGTGTTTCAAGGCGGCCTGGAAGGAAAGCGTATCCGCGCCGACTTCACGCTGGTTTACAATACTGCGCCGGTGTTGGTGTACGAACTCAATAGGGTCTTCTACCGTCATAATGTGGTTGCTTTCGTTCATATTCAGGTAGTTAATCATACTGGCCAAAGAGG